>NZ_CAXGSH010000187.1:0-1576 GCF_964012375.1 uncultured Salinisphaera sp. | reverse complement strand
TCTTCGGCCATTCGGACCTTCTGTCGAGCGGACTCCTGCGTGAAGGGCGGGAGCGGGGGCTTTTGTGTCATGGGGTGGTCTCCTTGAAAAGGTCGCTTCATCGGTCGTCTCGAAGTGAGCGATACATTGACGTCGAGCAAACATTGGTGCTTGCCACGCGTGGAAGGTCAAGGCTGGAAAACGCCCTGTCGACGATTGGAGCGGATGACCGGACCGGACGAAAATAACCGCTTGACCTTCCCATCGTGGCAACGTTGATACTCCGTCGCCATGGCACCCAACGCACCGGAGAAACCGTCATGGCTTCTGTAGAACCTCTACTATCAAACGATCCATCGGGCTCGCATCCGGTGGGGCAGACCCTACGTGTCGGTATCGCTGGCATGAGCTGTGCATCCTGCGTCGGCCGCGTGGAAAAAGCCCTGCGCGCCGTCGATCGGGTCGAGTCGGCGAATGTGAACCTGGCCACCGAACGGGCCGAGGTCACGTTTTCATCCGCGCCCGACACGGCCGCGGTCCAGACCGCGATTCAGCAAGCCGGTTATTCGATCGTCGAGGATACGATCGAGTTGGCCGTTGAAGGTATGAGCTGCGCGTCCTGCGTCGGCCGTATCGAGAAAGCCCTGGCGGCCGTGCCCGGTGTGCTGGAAGCCCACGTGAATCTGGCCACTGAAAAGGCGCAGGTGCGCCACGTCGCCGGCATGGTCGACGCCAAGGCGCTGGAAACTGCAGTCAGTGACGCTGGCTATGCGGCCCGCACGGTAGCGGACAACGACAGCGGCGATCAGCAAGCTCAGGCGCGGGCCGAGGAGATCGGCGCGCTCAAGCGCAGCATCCTGTTCGCGGGCGCGGCGACGTTGCCGATCTTTGTGCTCGAGATGGGTAGCCACATATTCACGAGCCTGCACGACGGACTGATGGCAACGCTCGGTCAGCAGAACCTGTTCTATCTGTTCTTCGTGCTCGCCAGTTTCGTACAGTTCGGGCCGGGTCTACGCTTCTACAAGAAGGGCTGGCCGGCCTTGATGCGCGGCGGCCCCGACATGAACTCGCTGGTCATGCTGGGCACGAGTGCGGCCTACGGTTATTCGCTGGTGGCGACCTTTCTGCCCAGCGTGCTGCCCGAGGGCACCGTCAACGTCTACTATGAAGCCTCGGCCATGATCGTGACGCTGATCCTGATCGGGCGTTACATGGAGGCGCTGAGCAAGGGGCGTACCAGCGAGGCCATCAAGCGTCTGATGACGCTGCGGGCCAAGACGGCCCGGGTGATCCGTGACGGCGAGCCCGTGGAAGTGGCGCTCGAAGACGTGCAGGTCGGCGATATCGTGCAGGTCCGCCCCGGTGAAAAGGTGCCGGTGGACGGCGAGGTGGCCGAAGGCACGTCCTACGTCGACGAGTCCATGATCACCGGCGAGCCGGTGCCGGTTCAGAAGAGCGCGGGCGCCGAAGTCGTGGGCGGTACGCTCAACAAGACCGGCAGTTTCTCGTTCACTGCCACCAAGGTCGGCGGCGACACCATGCTGGCCCAGATCATCCGCATGGTCGAAGCCGCGCAGGGCGCCAAGTTGCCGAT
>NZ_CAXGSH010000186.1:0-1678 GCF_964012375.1 uncultured Salinisphaera sp. | reverse complement strand
GAAGTTCGCCAGTTTCAGGTGACCGCGCCAGCCTGCCTTCACGCAGGCGGGGTCAGCCGCGGCCAGCCGCCGGTAGAACAGCAGCACGTGTGGCCAGAATGTGGCGGTGGTGGTCAGCATGATGGCGCTGCGCATGGCATAGGCCTTCGGGCCGCGGCCGACGCATTTTTCATAGACGTCGTAGGCCACGGCTTTGTGCTCGACTTCCTCGAGCGCATGCCAGCGCCACATGCGTTCGTAGTCCGGCTGCGAGCCGGCCATCTGTTCGGGGTGGCGCAGCAGGGTATCGCCCATGAGCGCAGTAAAATGCTCGAGCGCGATGGTCATCAGCAGCGGCGTGACCTTCGCGCTGTTGTTCTTCACGTACTCGGTATGCGCCCAGACCTGTGCATCCAGCTCGCTGGCCGGCAGCCCGGCAGCGTCCATGAGCCGGTTGTATTCGATATGCTCGCGCGAGTGCATGGCTTCCTGGCCAATGAATGCGGTCGCGGCCTTGCGCAGATCGGGATCCGGAATCTCGTCGCGATAGGCACGCACGGCATCGATGAACATGCGTTCGCCGGCAGGAAAGAACAGGCTCAGCGCGTTCATGAACTGGGTCACGTTCGGACCGGCCTGATGCCAGTCGCAGATCCGATCGCCCGGGGGTAGAAAATGCAGGTCGCGCCGTTCCGGCATGACCGGGCCGCTATAGCCGGTAAATTCCTGCTGCAGATCGATTGTAGTGTGGCTCATGAGAACCTCCTCAAGCGCGGGCGCGCGCTGCTTCGGTGGGCGAGTGGCTATTGCCGCGAGCGGCCGTCGGCAGCGAGGCGTGATTGGCCTCGACAAATGCGCGGCAGTGCGCGGCAATCGTTTCGGCTTCGCTCTGAATGGCCCAGTGCGCTGCATCGATGGTTTTGACGGTGAGCGCGTCAACCCAGCGTTCGAGCCCGGCCACGAAGCCGGGGCCGACAAAGGGGTCGCGCTCGGGCACGATCACCTGGACCGGCATCTGGGCATGTCGAGCTCGCGGGGCGCGCAGCCGGGCAACGACGTTGGCCCGATACAGTGCGATGCCACGGGCGCCGTCGTTCGCCTGGCTGGGGTTGCGTGGCAGCTGAGAGCCTTCCATGCGTTCGACGATGGAATGCCAGCGCCGCCCCAGACCGGCACGCCAGAGCAGCGAGGGCAGGCCAGGCAGATGAAACGCGAACACGTACCAGGATTTGCCGAGCTGCTTGAACAGGCCGGCGCGATCACGCTGCCACTGCTGACGCAGCCAGTGCCCGACGTGGTCCAGGCAGGGCCCGGAAATTGAAGTGAAGCTGGCGATACGCGCGGCCAATGCGGGATTGGTTGCCGCATCCCAGCTCTGGATCGAGCCCCAGTCGTGGCCGATAACGTGGACGGGCGCGTTCGGGCTGGCCCATTCGATCACGGCTGCGAGATCGGCAGACAGGTGGTCGAGCCTGTAGGCACGGGTCGCCGCCGGCGCACTCGAGGCCCCGGCGCCGCGCACGTCGTAGCGGATACAGCGGTAATCCCCGGCGAGGTGGGCAACAACGCGGTCCCAGACGGCGTGGTTGTCGGGGTAGCCGTGCACGAACACGAGTACGAGCGCATCCGCTGGGCCTGCGACATGGCAGGCCAGGTCCACGCCGTCACCTCGAACCCAGACGGGTTCGTCGGCGTTGTT
>NZ_CAXGSH010000185.1:0-1784 GCF_964012375.1 uncultured Salinisphaera sp. | reverse complement strand
CGCGCCCGGCGTGGTCAAC
This sequence comes from uncultured Salinisphaera sp., assembly GCF_964012375.1. Classification (NCBI taxonomy): domain Bacteria; kingdom Pseudomonadati; phylum Pseudomonadota; class Gammaproteobacteria; order Salinisphaerales; family Salinisphaeraceae; genus Salinisphaera; species uncultured Salinisphaera sp. The sequence continues at coordinate 1,765 of NZ_CAXGSH010000185.1, read as the reverse complement.
CAGACATCGTCGCGCGCGGCCGCGACATGGGCCAGCGCTTGGCGTAAGACGCGCAGGCGAAACGGCTGGCCGACGATATAAGGGTGCAGCGCGATGCCCATGACCAGCGGCTGCTGTCGCGCCTGCTCGCGCATCTCGTCGAACTGGTCGACGATACGGGCAGCGAACTCGCGATAGTCGATATGGTGGGCCACGATCGACGGGATGTCGTTGATCTCCTGCGGGTAAGGCACCGATAGAATGCGTCCGCCGTCGCGGGTGGCCATCCAGGTGGGTTGATCGTCGTGGCACCAGTCCAGGTGATAGCCAAAGCCGGCTTCGGCCAGCAGATCCGGGGTGATCTCGCTTTGCGCGATCCACGGGCCGAGCCAGCCGGCAGGCGTTTCGTCGAACGTTTGGCTTAGACGAAAGCGTGATTCGGCAATCAATGCAGCCTCGCCGGCTTCGTCGAATTCGTTCTGGGATTCGCTGTTGGTACGCCCGTGGGCGATCAGCTCGGTATGCAGGCGTTCTCGATAGGCGGTGACCAGTTCGGGGCAGTAGTCGGCGATCGAGCTGTTCACGATCAACCCCACCGGCAGATCAAGTGCTTCGAACATCTCCAGCATGCGCCAGGCCCCCACGCGGTTGCCGTAGTCGCGCCAGGAATAGTTGAGCACATCCGGTTCGCGCCGCCCGGTCGCAAGCGCGGCGCCGTGGCCCTGGCCGAAATCGAAGTGTTCAAGATTCAGCCCGATATACACCGCCAGCCGCCGGCCCTCGGGCCAATCGAAGTCCGGCCGGTCGACGATGGCGCTGTAACGATAGCGCCCGTGGCTTCGAGTGGTTCGTGGCATGGCAATACAGGCAGGAATGGCTGCTCAAGTGTAATTGCGGGATGCATACGTCGGCCATCTGCGCTAGCGTCGAGGGTGGGGGCAAGCGATGCATTCTGGACACACGAAGCGACCCAGGTTTCTGATCGGCGTACTGCTGGTACTACTCGCGGGCGCGCTCGCGGCGGCCGAGCCGCCGCAGGTCACACTCGCCGAGCGTTATGACGGCCAGACCGATCTGGCCGACTACTGGGTAAGCGAAAAATACGACGGCGTACGCGGCTACTGGACCGGCACGTCATTGATCACCCGCGGCGGCACGCCGATTGATCCGCCGGCCTGGTTCACCGCCGGCTGGCCCGATACGTCCATGGACGGTGAGCTGTGGATAGACTACGGCGAATTCGCCCGCGTTTCCGGCATCCTGCGAACGCACGACGCCCAGGATAGCGACTGGCGCCAGATCAGCTATCGCGTATTTGACCTGCCCGCGCACGGCGGCAATTTCGATAAACGCGTGCCGGCCATTCGCGAAACCGTCGCTGCAATCGACCAGCCCTGGGTAGTGGCGATTCGTCAGTTCAAGGTCGAGGATGCGGCCGCGCTCGATGCAGCACTCGACGCCGTGCTCGCCCGCGGGGGCGAAGGCCTCATTCTGCACCGCGGGGACGCGCCCTATCGTTCCGGGCGCAGCGACGACCTGCTCAAGCTCAAGCCCTACGACGACGCCGAAGCCATCGTCACCGCCATCAACCCCGGTCAGGGCCGGCTCGAGGGGCTGATGGGCTCGCTCGACGTGCGTACACCCGACGGCCGCGAATTCGCCATCGGCAACGGCTTCACCGACGCGGAGCGTGCCGAGCCACCGCCGGTCGGCAGCTGGATTACCTACCGATACAACGGCGAAACCGCGACCGGCCTGCCGCGGTTTGCCCGTTTTCTCCGGCGAC
>NZ_CAXGSH010000184.1:0-1971 GCF_964012375.1 uncultured Salinisphaera sp. | reverse complement strand
GACCGCGCTCGAACGCGGCGAACGTTTCCAGGTGCGGCTGCTGCGCGATGCCCCTGCCTGTACGGACTGTCGCAGCGCGCTTTACGCGGATATCCAGCGCCGCGACGCCGACAGCGACGATCCGAACGCCTGGGCCACCGTGCGCATGCTGGGTACCGACGGCGAGGTGGTGAATTTCGTTGCCGAACGCGACGGCGACTATCGGGTCGTGCTCCAGCCCGAACTCGCGGCCGCGGTGGGCTACCAGCTGGCCATGGCCCGTGGTGGATCGCTGTCGTTTCCCGTTACCGGCGCGGCCACGCGCGATATCGGCAGCGGTTTCGGCGCGCCGCGCGACGGCGGCGCGCGCAAGCATCACGGCGTGGATATCTTTGCAGCACGCGGCACACCGGTGACCGCCGTGGCCGACGGGCGTGTGCGCACGGGCACTGGCGGCATCGGCGGCAAGCATGTCTGGCTGTCGTCCGGCATGCTCGGCATCGGTGGCGCGCGCTACTACTACGCCCATCTCGATGCGTTCAACGTCGAATCGGGGGATTCGGTATCGACCGGCGACGTGCTCGGCTATGTCGGCAATACCGGCAATGCGCGGACGACGCCGCCGCATCTGCATTTCGGCATTTACACGTCCTTCGGCCCGGTCGATCCGGCGCCGTTTCTGCGCCCGGCGCCGGATTTGCCGGAGAGCTGATCCAAACGCTTATGCTGTTGATCCGGCGCCAGAAAAGCTGGCCTGGTCAGCCGTTTTCAAAGCGATTGAAAGATAAACGCCGGCGCCTGTTTTCATGTGGGGTTGATTGACTAGGCGCAGCGCTAGCCGGCGTGCCCCGACACGGGTTACACATCGACGCTCTTTTACCCGAACAGCTGCACGTGGGCCGAAGTGCCTGAAACCAACGCCGGATGGCCATCGGCACATCGTCGACAGACGCAGGCGGAATCGGCCCCGCAGGCTGCGTTCTTTGTTGGATTACGCTGCGCTAATCCAACCTACGCCCTGCGTTCGCTTTGGGGGCATCATCGTCGAGTCGCGATCCGTCGTTCGCGCTTTTGGCGTGCATCTGCGGACCGTTCCTCGTCCGAACACGCGAACAATTCAAACCACGGTCAATCGAAATGCAGGCAATCCCGCGGTGCGCCGACGCGGCGTGCCGATCGCATGGCTACGCCCTCGGTCATGGACGCTCGAATAAGCGGCGCGATCCGGTTGAGGCTTTCGGCCGAGGCCCGGTCGATCAGGCGCTGGGCCGAGCTGCGGTGGATCAACGCCCGGGCCCAGGGCGGCAGCAACGCGGCTCCGGCGCCGAGAAACATGCGCCGCGACACACCGGCGACGGGAATCGGCAGGTCCATGGCCTCGAGCACGGCCAGCGTTTCCCGCGAACGATGATCGAAGCGTAGCTGGGGCTGCATGGCCGCGAAGTAATCGTCCATCTCGGCCCGCGATGCCGGCACGTTCTGCGCACCGAGCGCTTCGGCGACCCGCCGCGTTTCGTCGAAATAACGATCCTGGATCGCCACGCTCAGGTCAGCGCGCCGATAGCGCATATAGCCGGCCAGAAAGCTGGCCATCTCGGTACAGTGCACCCAGGTCAGAAGCTCGGGATCGCGCGCCGAATAGGGCTCGCCTTCGTCGGTGGTACCCACAACCCGGGCATGCATGCGATCGACGATATCGATGATGCGCTCGGCATCGCCCGTCGGCGCATAGCTGGTCGCAGCCACGAACATGGTGGTGCGACGCAGCCGGCCGAGCGGGTCTTCACGAAAACGCGAATGATTGACCACGCCGGCAAGCGCACGCGGATGCAGCGTCTGCAGCATGAGCGCGGCGATACCGCCGGACATCATGCCGGGGAAATCGCCGTGGATCTTCCAGGTCACGCTGTCCGGGCCGAACAGGCCGGCGTCGCCGACCGGCGCGTCGTAGTTGATGCCGAAGTCCTCGGTCGTCGCCACCACACCCACGAT
>NZ_CAXGSH010000183.1:0-2062 GCF_964012375.1 uncultured Salinisphaera sp. | reverse complement strand
AGCGGAAAAGACAGCCGGATGTTTGAGCGAAGCGAGTTTCCGGCTGGCCCGCTTGACGCCGGAGCCGCGCAGGGAACCGATGCGAAGCATCGGCGCAAGACAGGGTGCCCTTTTCTTGGTTACTTCTCTTGGGCAAGCAAGAGAAGTAACTCGCACATCAGTGCGAAACCCCAGGCCGCAATTTACTCGCGTCGTTGATTCAGCCCGCGAGCATTGGGCCAGTACGCCTAGTCAGCCCCAAAACGCCCAGAGCGCATTCGAGTAACCCTGTCAGCACGCCAGTGTGATAACGCAAACATGAGACCTGCTTTATAAAACATCAGCTCGCACTGGCGGCCGAGGGCCGCACATCGTTGCCAATGGTTTCGCCGAACGGACCGGTATTGGCGGCCTGGGCATGACGCTCGACGGGTTGGTCGAGCGGTAGCAGCGGTAAAACCATTTCGCCGAAGCGCCAGGCTTCTTCGAGGTGCGGGTAGCCGGACATGATGAACGTGTCGACGCCCGCGGCCTGGTACTCACGCATGCGTTCGGCCACGGTTTCCGGGCTGCCGACAAGGGCCGTGCCTGCCCCGCCGCGTACCAAACCGACGCCGGCCCAGAGGTTGGGGCTGATTTCGAGCTTGTCGCGGCGCCCGCCATGCAGTTTGGACATGCGCGCCTGGCCGACCGAGTCCATACGGGCGAAGACCTTCTGCGCCGAGGCAATGGTTTCGTCGTCGAGGTGCGAGATGAGTTTGTCGGCAGCGGCCCAGGCTTCGGCGTCGGTTTCGCGCACGATAGCATGCAGACGAATACCGAAGGTCACGTCGCGCCCGGCTTTCGCTGCGGCCGCACGCACGGTGGCGATCTTTTCAGCGACCTGGGCCGGCGGCTCGCCCCAGGTGAGATATTTGTCGACGGTATTGGCAGCCACCTCGATCGCCGGTTCCGACGAGCCACCGAAATACAACGGCGGCCCGCCGGACTGCACCGGTTCGAACAGCAGGCGGCCATCTTCGATGCGCAGGTGCTTGCCGCTGTGATTGACCGTTTCGCCTTTGAGTAGACGCTGGTAGACGTCGAGAAACTCGCGGGTGACTTCGTAGCGCTCGCCGTGATCCAGAAAGATACCGTCGCCGGCGTTTTCTACCGGGTCGCCGCCGGTGACCACGTTGATCAACAGCCGCCCGTTCGACAGCCGATCCAACGTGGCGGTCATGCGGGCGGCCACGCTTGGCGACTGCAGCCCGGGGCGTACCGCCACCAGAAAACGCAGCCGCTCGGTCAGCGGCGCCAATGCAGACGCCACCACCCAGGAATCCTCGCAGCTGCGACCGGTCGGCAGCAGCACGCCGTAATAGCCGAGCTGGTCGGCCGACTGGGCAATCTGGCGCAGATAGGCCAGATCAACCGGCCGGCCGCCGTGGCTGGTGCCCAGATAGCGGCCGTCGCCGTGGGTAGGCAGAAACCAGAGAACTTTCAATGCGCCGGTATTCTGATCAGTCATGTTGCACTCCTGACAATGGCTAGTGTCCACCGCCGTGCGGTAACGACGCAGTTCGTGCTGCGCTTGGCTTTACGATGGCGCCAAGCTAGCAGCGCTTTTCGCGCTGGCTAAATCAGAAAACGTGCATTACTTATTCGGGGTTTCAGGCGTTCCATTCGTCCCGCCTGTGCGTGCCGGGAGCAATCGCTGTCCGTACGCTGCTGCAAAAGAAGGCACGCAAGGTAAGAGGTCCCCAGGTTGCGCGTCGGCGCGGCGTGCCGGACCACTGCCCATGCGATAACAAGTTCTCGTGCGAAAAGGTGTAGCCAGCACTCGAATCGCTTTGGCAATGCTCCAGAATGCCGGCCGCGCCGAAGCCGTGCGCCGGACACCCTTCGGCACTGCGCTTCTCGTTCGCGCCCCACGGGCACGCCTATCGACGGCTGACCCGTAGGAATGCGTCGATACAGCTATGAACTTGAGACAGGGGGCTATGGCTGCGTTCATGTCGGCTTACGCTCCGCTAAGCCCACCTACGAAGGACGTGCCTTGAGCGAGCGATAGCGAGCTTGCCTGTATTGAGGCCCTTGGGCG
>NZ_CAXGSH010000182.1:0-2126 GCF_964012375.1 uncultured Salinisphaera sp. | reverse complement strand
ATGGTCCGCCGAGGACGTCGCAGTCGCCGCCGCCGCCCTGGCCGCCGCCGATCTGCAATCGCTGGCACACCGCCCGCTGGAAGCCATGTCCGGCGGCCAGCGCCAGCGTGCCTGGATTGCCATGTCGATCGCCCAGCAAACGCCGGTGCTGCTGCTCGACGAACCCACCACTGCCCTCGATCTGGGCCATGCCATCGAAGTGTTCGAGCTGGTGCGCGATCTCGCCGCCGAGGGCAAGACGGTGGTGATGGTGCTGCACGATCTGGGCAACGCCTGTCGCTATGCCGACCATCTGGTGGCCATGCGCGACGGCTGCGTGGTCGCGGCCGGCCCGCCCTCGGAAATCGTCAGTCGCGAGCTGGTCCGCGAACTCTACGGCGTGGACTGCACGCTGGTCACCGATACCGATACCGGCGCGCCCCTGCTGGCCAACGTGCGCCGCGCCCGCGACGCCGCACCCGGTTCTATCAGACGCTAACTGTCGAAGTTGTCCATCACCCGATGACGCTCGGCGTGATAGGCCTCTTCGCTGGCACGGGCTTTCCAGTACGGCACGGCATAGATCTGTTGGCGCGCCAGCCCCCAGACATCGCGCAGATGCGCACGCATGGCCAGCACCGAGGCGTTTTCGCCGGCCACCCAGGCCGCGACCGGCTCGCTCGGCGGCGCGAGCGCTTTCAGCGCCTGCACCATGGGCGTATCGGCATGGTCGACATGCGGCGCTCGTAGCCAGTCGATGGTGACCGAGGCTGCGTAATCGAGTTCGGGCCGGTCGGCATCGGCCGGCAGCTGCACGATCGCATGCCCGGATACATGGGCCGGCAGGCTTTCCAGCAGGGCGGCGATCGCCGGCAGTGCGGTGATATCGCCGGCCAGCAGCACGCGCTGCGCGGGCGCGAGCATGGGGCTCGGCCCGCCGGGGCCGGCCACGCCGATGGTATCGCCCACCCGCGCGCGCAGGGCCCAGGCCGAGGCCGGGCCGTCGTCGCCGTGCAGCACGAAATCGACGTACAGGCGCTGTCGAGACGCATCGAAATAGCGAACCGAATAGGTCCGCGTGACCGGCCGCGACTGTGGCCAGCGCGGCCCGTCGGGCGTGAGTTCGGGCAGCGCGGGCGCGGTTTCCCCCGGCCCCGGCAGAAAGATCTTGATATGCGCGCCGGCATGATCGCCGGCAAAGCCCGACAGCACGCCGTCTTCGCCGGCCAGCTCGACCCGCAGCAGGCTGGGCGACAAGCGCGCCACGTCGGTGACCTGTACCGGCCAGGGGCCACGCGCACTCATGGCGTGGGCTCGGCCGTGGCGGCGCGGCCCAGCCAGCGCGCCAGCGCGTGGAACAGCCCGCGATCGAGCGCCGCGCCGTGCCCGGCACCGGCCAGCAGCCGATAGTCCACGTCGAATGCCGGACAGCGGGCCAGTATTTCGTTCGCCCGCGCGGCGTTGGCGACCATCTGCCGGCGCGCGAGCTTGGCGGCACGCTCGGGGTTGTCTGTTTGGGCGGTATTCAACGGCTGCTCCTTGGCCCCGACGGTGATGATCACGGTTTTTGGCGTGCTGCGAGCACAGGAATCACCCTGTACGGCCTGCTGTAGCTGCGGCATGACCCGGCCATCGTCCCACCACAGCGACGGGCTGGCCGCAAAATAGGCCGAAAACCGGGCCGGATGATGGGCCAGATCGAACAGCACGGCCAGCCCGCCGAGCGAATGCCCGTAGAGCGCGGTTCGTGCCGGGTCGAGCGGGTAGTCGCGGGCAATACGCGGCTTGACGCGGGCTTCGACGAAATCCAGAAATGCCCCGGCCTGACCGCTGCCCGCTCTCCCGGCCACCGCGCTCGGGGTGAGGTCTTCAAACCGGCGCGGAATATTGAAGGCGACGGTATCGGGATAGCCCAGGCCGACCACGAGCACGCGATGGGCCAGCTCGTGTGCCTGCAGCCATGCCACGACTCGCAGGATGACGTGCTGATGGTCCCAGTTGTAGGACATCATGATGTGAGGCGGCGGCTTCCCCTGCGATGCACCGCCCGCCGCCGATCCGCCATCCGTGACAGCAGGCGCCGAGCGTTGTCGGGATCGTGTCTCGTCGTCGAGCTCGAATAATGCGCCGCTCGCACGCTCCGCGGA
>NZ_CAXGSH010000181.1:0-2262 GCF_964012375.1 uncultured Salinisphaera sp. | reverse complement strand
CAGCGTAATGACGACGAATATCGGCCGATACGGTTCCAGTGCAGTGAGCGAACTCATCCAAGCGCCGCCGACACCAATCGATATCAACAACACCGGCGCTACACAGCACAGGGAAGCCCCGACCGCGGCGAGTACGGCGCCGATCTGGGCCCAGGTGGTGCGACCGGTCGCGGTCGTGGGGTCGTTCATGAAAAGGCTCCGTGCCGGTTCGATAATCGGACGAAGCGCAGCTTAAACGCGGTACTCAGGTACCGTGTCAAGGGCTGGCTGAGTTATTTCAGTCGCGGCGGGACAGCGTCTCGATCAGCGGACAATGATTGGACACTTGCGCGTTCCGGCAGCGATCGATCAGCCCATCCAGCGTGTCTTGCATTGCGGCCAGATCGGCGATGCGGGCTGCCACCAGCGCGCGCTGATTTTCCGCAACGCGGCGTACGTCATCGCAATGACCGTCACCCAAAATCAGCAAGTCGCCGATTTCGTCAAGGCTGAACCCCAAGCCCTGCGCGCGCTTGATGAAACGAATGCGGTCAACGGTCGCGCGCGGATAGCGACGGTAGCCAGTGGACGGTTTGGGCGGCTGATCGATCAATCCGCGTCGCTGGTAATAGCGCACAGTTTGCAGATTTACGCCGGCGGCCGCCGCGAGTTTTCCGATCGTTAGTCCAGTCTCAGCCATGTCGTTTCAGGTTCAATTTGCCACGCGTAAATACGGTAGCAACAAGACATACTCGATGCGCCGTCACCAGCGCCTATCCAGTCGCGGGCGGTGCAAGTTCAAACCGGGCCGAGTCGGTGCTGGTAAATCTTGGTGGAGGCTCATGCTTGCCTGTAGTGGGTGACCGATACGGTTTGAACCATTGGCGACTGTATCCACTGAATGAGCAAATCCTGTCGAGCGTCGCCGCCGAGCACCTGTTTCGCTGGGCATCAAACCACATCGAATTAAGGGTGCCTGATACGACTGCCCGTCAAGTCATTTTTGAAAGGCTTGGCGTGGGTGCCGATCGCTGACTGGGATGGTCCACTTTAGGTCGATAGCCGGCCTCGCGCGATTAGCTATTCCGAGTTCCCTAACCGACGTGCCCCGGTAGAGAGTGCTTGAAAAACGTCTTGAGACGCTTTTATCGGCCGCCGAGAAACGCCGCCGAGTGCCACTCTGCCGGATGTAGGTTAGCGCCTGCGCCGTACCGGCGGCGCCTCTGTGCAAAAGAACGGCTCCACCCAAGTCGCCGAGCGACAATACAAACTAGAAAAGAATCGATCTGATGAAAACGTGATTGTCTTTTCCGCCGTTCATCGACTTTGTTTGGGTCAAAACACGAAACGGGAAAATCGTACGTTAAGCAGCGACGCGCGCCCGCAGCCTATCGGTAACGTTATTCATTGGCCGCTAAAGCTTCGATGATGCGGCAATTCTGGATTCGACCACCGCGGCAGGCATGAATCATATCCTCCAACGACATTTCCAACGCCTGCAAGGCCGTAAGCTTCTTACGCACGGCTTCGAGATGCTCTTTAGCGAGTCGAGCGACGTCTTCACAGGAGGCATCACTCTGATCGGCTTGCGTCAGCAGCATGCGTACATTGTCTTGGCTGAAGCCCAGTTCCCGGCAGTGCTTGATGAACATGAGCCGTTCGACATGTGAAGGGCGGTAGTGGCGCTGGCCGCCCTCGCTACGGCCTGCTTCCGGTAGCAGGCCTACGTCGCCATAGTAACGAATCGTGGCTACACCTACGCCCGTGTGTCGGGCGAGATCGCCAATCCGTAGATCGGATTGCCTCATAACCTTCTCGCGCTTGAAGCTCTAGTAGCTCGAGGACTTAGTGTGTGGCTGTTGCAGCACGCTCGCAACTAAAGCGTAGGAATATCCTGTGTGCAACCGAGCTTCGATCAACCGCATGTCGGCGCGCAACGTCTCAGCACTCCCAATCATGCTCGTGGTCTATGGTCTGGCGTTGCTCGCTGGCGGCGTTTTGCCGCTCGCTTTCGCGCCGTTAGGTTGGTATTGGCTGGCCGTGCTGTCGCCGGCGGTTCTATTCCTGTTGGCCGTGCGTCTACCAAAACGTGCTGCGCTGTGGGCAAGCTACTTCTTCGGGTTGGGTTACTTCGGTGTAGGCGTTTCATGGGTGTTTATCAGCATCAATCGCTATGGCAGCGGACCCGTAGCAGCCCTGCTCGTCACGGTAGGCTTTGTAGCCCTCTTGGCCTTGTTCCCGTGGTCAGTGGTATTTCTCGTGCGCACCTTATCCGCCCGGATG
>NZ_CAXGSH010000180.1:0-2283 GCF_964012375.1 uncultured Salinisphaera sp. | reverse complement strand
CGGTCTCGGCGGCGGCTACGAGCGCCTCGAAGGCACCGTCGATCTCATGCCGTCCGATCTGGCGTATCACACCTATATCGACGAAGACGGCAAGCCGCGCGTCGAGCCCGGGCCGGTATTACGCCACGGCGAATCGCTGGCCACGTTTTTCTTCAACGAGATCAACCGTGCCCGGCCGCAGGTGCACTCGCTGCTGCTGCGGTTGATGGCCGAGCGGTCCATGAATGCGTTCAACCGGGAGCACCACTTTCCGCACCTGCTGGTATTCGCGGATCGCAATCGTGTCGAGCGCGAGGAAACGTTCGAGCTGCCGGCGGCGGCCCGCGACCGGTTCTTCATGGAGATCGGTATCGCCGCGCCGGAAACGCGCGAGGCCCGGCGCGCGCTGATGTTCGATCCGAAGTTCCACGACGCGGACGCCTTGATCGAAAGTGTCGACGAGGGGCTGGTCGATTACACCGCGCTCAACGCCTTCGCGAGCGAACTGCAGAACGCGATCAGCGTCAGCGAAACCCTCCAGAACTATGCCCTGGACCTCTGGCAGGCCATGCGCGATCCGGCCGCCGCGGGCATCCAGCTCGACGATGTCGACGTCAACACGCTGATCGCCGGTGGCGGCAGTCCGCGCGGCATGAGCATGATGATCCGTGCGGCCCGCGTGAACGCCTGGCTCGCCGAGCGTGACATGGTGGTGCCCGAGGACATACGCGCCGTGTTCGCCGAGACCGCCGGCCACCGCCTCTTCTTCAATCCGATCTACGAGCTGCGGCGCGATGAGATCATCGGACGGTTGCTCGACGCGGCGCTCGCCCGTATCGCCGCGCCGTGAGTATGATCGCCGAAACCCAGCGCGAATTCGTCTACCGTATTCGCTGGCGCCCACAGAGCATGCGCCCGGGTGCGCACACGAGCCAGCGCTCGGGTATGGGGCAGCTGTTCTCCGGCTATGCGTCGCTGCTGGATCATCCCGACCCGCGGCGCCTCGATCTGAATGCGAGCGTACGAGACCCGTACGGCATGCTGTATACGCGGGTCTTCCGACAGCGCGCGGCCATCCCGGTCATGCTGCTGGTGGATCGCTCCGCCTCCATGCGCTTCGGCGACAAAGCGGCCTTCACGGCGGCGTTCGCGGATGCGACTGCGCGCTCGGCGACCGCTACCGGCGATGCCTTTGGTCTGCTGACGCTCGACGATGGGGCTCGCGCATTGCACCTGCCGCCGACTTTCAAGCGCGGCGCTGCGCAAGGCGTGATCGAGTGCCTGCAAGAGGGACCGTCGCTCGGGCGGCGCCTGGGCGAGCCGCGCGCGCTTGCCACGCGCCTGCCGCGCGAGCGCGCGCTTGTCTTTCTGGTATCGGATTTCCACTGGACGACGCGTGAGCTCGACGGCGTGCTCGACGGCTTGGCGCGCCACGACGTGGTGCCGGTTGTCGTCTGGCACGAGCGCGAGTATTCGGCGCTGCCGCGGCGCGGCCTGATGAGCCTGCAGGATCCGGAGACCGGACGGCGGCGCACGCTGTATATGCGTCCGCGGCTCGCCGAACGCCTGCGGCGAGCCTACGCCGAGCGCCGTGCGTATCTGGCGCGCCAGTTCATGCGCCAGGGCCGGCGGCCGTTGTTCGCTGGCGCACGCTTCGATGCCAGCGTCCTGACCGATCATTTCCTACGTACGGCATGACCCACTCTAGCGCCATTGTCGGTTCCTCGTGGCTGTTGGGGCTCATGCTTGCGCTCGCCATCGGTGTCACGCCGGCTCGAGCCGCGGATATCGACGTGGCCGTCAAGAACCCGCGTGCCTACGGCCATGTCGTCGGCGACCGGCTCACGCGCGGCGTACGCTTCACGCTACCGGACGGCTACCGGCTCGAACGGACGTCGCTGCCCGGGCAAGGCAAGTTGAATTATTGGCTGGATCTGGTCGCGCTTTCGTTCGACGCCCTGGACGAACGTGGTGGTCGGGTCGAGGCCACCTTCGTCTATCAATTGTTCTATGCGCCGCTGCAGGCGGGCCGCCGGGAACTGCCGTCGTTTACGGTACGCGCGGTCGGGCCCGACGATGACGTCATCGAGGCCCGTGTGCCGGGCTTTGCGTTCACGATGTCGCCGTTGATCGAGCTGCAGTCCGAAGCCGAATTCGGCAGTCAGGACAACGACATCATGCTGCCGGACGAACGGCCGGGCCTGCGCGATGTCGCCGCGCCCCGCCGGACTGCCCTGATCAGTGTCGTCATCGCATGGGTGGCGGTGCTCGCCTGGGCATGGATCAGCGATCGTCTGCCCGGGT
>NZ_CAXGSH010000179.1:0-2442 GCF_964012375.1 uncultured Salinisphaera sp. | reverse complement strand
TCGCGCAGCAGTTTACCCACGCCCACCGCACCGGAGCCCGGCCCGCCGCCGCCGTGCGGGGTGGAGAAGGTCTTGTGCAGATTCATGTGGATGACGTCGAAGCCCATATCGCCCGGGCGCACCTTGCCCAGAATGGCGTTGAGGTTGGCGCCGTCGTAGTAGAGCAGCCCGCCTGCGCCATGCACGATTTCGGCGATTTCGAGAATGTCCTGTTCGAACACGCCGAGCGTCGAGGGATTGGTGAGCATGATGCCCGCGGTACGGTGGGACACGGCATCGCGCAGTGCGGCGATATCCACGTCACCGTCGGCATCGGTCGGAATTTCGACCACGGTACAGCCACACATCACGGCGGTGGCCGGGTTGGTGCCATGGGCGGCATCGGGCACCAGGATCTCGTTACGTGCGCTGTCGCCGCGTGCGTCGTGGTAGGCCTTGATCATGGCCACGCCCGTGAATTCCCCCTGGGCCCCGGCCATCGGCGTGAGCGAAACGGCTTCCATGCCGGTCACCGTGGTCAGCATTTCCTGGAGCTCGTACAGGCACGCCATCATGCCCTGACCATGGCTGGCCGGCGCCAACGGATGCCGATTGAGAAACCCCGGTAGCGAGGCGAGGGTGTTACAGGCCCGGGGGTTGTGCTTCATGGTGCACGAGCCCAGCGGGTAGAAATGCGTATCGATGGAAAAATTAAGCTGCGATAGCCGCGTGTAGTGGCGCACCACGTCCATTTCCGAGGCTTGCGGCAGGCCCACCGGCGACTCGCGCCGCAGTGCGGCCGGGATATCGTCGATGGCGGGCGCCTCGGCCGGCGCCTGGGCCAGCGCACGACGGCCGGGCCGGCTGTGTTCGAAGATGAGCTTTTCGGTCATGGCGTGACTGCTTGCGGTGTTCGGGTTGTTCAAGACGAAACCATTGGCATCGTCCCGCGAGGGCTCGGACTCAGACCTTGAGTGCGGCCAGCGCGTCTTCGTAATTCGGCTCCTGGCCGATCTCGGGCACCAGTTCGCTGTGCAGCACCGTGCCCTGTTCGTCGGCGACGATCACCGCACGCGCGCACAGCCCCGCCATGGGCCCGTTGGCGATCAGCACGCCGTAATCCTTGGCGAAACGCTTGTCGCGCATCATCGACAGCGTGGTGCCGTTTTCGAGCCCTTCGGCGGTGCAGAAACGCGAATGCGCAAACGGCAGATCCGCGGACACCTGCAACAGCGCGATATTGTCGAGCGCATCGACTTCGGCATTGAAACGCTTGACCGAGATCGCGCAGGTGGGCGTGTCCATGCTCGGAAAGATATTGAATATCTTGCGCTTGCCGGCGAAGTCCGCGAGCGTGACATCGCGCAGATTAGCGCCGGTCAGGCTGAACTCCGCCAGACTGTCGCCGGGCGACGGCAGCTGGCCGTCGACATCGGTGGCATTACCTTTGAACGTGATTTGCTGGGTCATCGTCAGTCCTTGGATACAGCGGATGAAATAAATGGCCGGCGCCGGCCCTCAAGCCGCTTCGGCCTGCGCGGCGATCACGTCGCGCAGAGCGTCGGCATAGGTTTCGAGATCGGCCTCGGTCTTGGTTTCGGTGGCACAGACGAGCACCGTGTTATCGAGCCCGTCATAGAATTCGGCCAGGGCCAGCCCGCCGAACACGCCGCGTTCTGCCAGTGCCGCGAGCGCCTGCTCGGCGTCGACCGGCAGCCGCAGCACCGTTTCATGAAAGGCCGGGCTGTCGAAAACCGCCTCGACCCCGTCTATCGCGGTAAGCCGGTCGACCAGCGCACGGGTATTGGCGATACAGGTCGCGGCGGTATTCTCCAGCCCCCGCGACCCGAGCAGGCTCATATGAATGGTGGCCGCGGTCACCAGCAGGCCCTGGTTGGTACAGATGTTGGAGGTCGCCTTGGAGCGACGAATATGCTGCTCGCGCGGTTGCAGGGTCAGTACATAACCCGTGCGGCCATCCATATCCTGTGTTCGACCCACCACGCGGCCGGGCATCTGGCGGACGTGCTTCTTGCGACAGCACAAAATGCCGAAATACGGCCCGCCCGAGGCCAGCGGCGCGCCTAGCGGCTGGCCCTCGCCGACCACGATATCGGCCCCCTCGCCCGTGCCCCAGCGGCCGGGTTCCTTGAACACCGCCAGCGACAACGGATTGACCAGGCCGATAGCCAGTGCGCCGTTGTTCTGGGCCCAGTCGGTGAGCGTATCCACGTCTTCGAGCACGCCGAAGAAGTTCGGCTGCGGGATCACCAGCGCGGTTACATCCTCTTTGGCCCAGCGCGTAAGCGCCGCCTCATCGATACGCCCGGTGGCCCGGTCGTAGTCGATCACTTCGAAGATGATGCCCTGGTTCGCACAGATATTGCGCGCGACCTGGCGATAGAAGGGATGCACGCTCGCCGGCATGAGAATACGCGCCGATTTGGAGCGGCGATTGGCGCG
>NZ_CAXGSH010000178.1:0-2533 GCF_964012375.1 uncultured Salinisphaera sp. | reverse complement strand
TTCACCCTGCTGCGCCCGACCGCGCCCGGCCTGGAAGTGATGAACGGCGCCGGCGAATGGATCGACGTGCCCTATCGCGAGGATGCGCTGGTGGTGAACATCGGCGACATGCTCGAGATATGGACCAACGGTGCGTTTGTCGCCACCTCACACCGCGTACGCAAGGTT
The DNA here is from genome assembly GCF_964012375.1 of uncultured Salinisphaera sp. Lineage (NCBI taxonomy): Bacteria > Pseudomonadati > Pseudomonadota > Gammaproteobacteria > Salinisphaerales > Salinisphaeraceae > Salinisphaera > uncultured Salinisphaera sp. Next base: position 2,365 of record NZ_CAXGSH010000178.1, on the reverse strand, counting down.
AAGGAGGAGCGCTACAGCTTTCCGCTGTTCTTCGCCGCCGACTACCACAGCCAAGTCGCGCCGCTGCCGCAACTGCTCAAAGACGGGGAAACGCCCAACTACGAACCGCTGTCGGCCGGCGATCACCTCTGGGCACAGACGATCCAGACCTTCAACTATCTCAAGAAACGGCTGGCCAACGGCGAAATCGAGCTGCCCGAAGGCGCCCGCGGTGCCGGTACGCTGGGCCAGCATGCGCGCCACAAGGAGGACACGGCGTCGTGAGCCTCGTGCCGCCTATCTACCACGGCCTGTGGCAACGCACGCTCTACGCCGAACCGGCCCAGGGTGAACCCGAGCATATCGACGACGACACGCAGGTTTTCTGGCTGCAGGCCGGCGACTGGCATGCCGATCTGCGGGTGCCCGCCAAGCGGCCCGACTTTGCCGGCATCGATTCGCTCGACGAATGCAGGCGCGATCAACTCGAGTGGCTGGGCGGACAGACCGCGTTTGCCGGCATCACCCGCGTACAGGGCCCCTTCTGTACCTGGCATCGGCTGGTGGACCTGTCACCGGGGCTCGACAAGGACATCGGCGTGATGCGCTTCATCGACGACGACACGCTGGAAGAATGCCATCCGAGCGGCATCTATCGAGAAGTCTGGCGACGTATCAGCGCCGGAGACAGCCACGAGCCGATCGTTGAACGCGATGCGTCCGGACTGCCCCGATGGCTGCAGTACGGCGATCATGCCATGGCAATCGACGCGGGCTCGGCGGTTGACCACGTACCCGATGTGCTGGCTAATCCGTGCGCGCTGAGCACGGCCGCTCTCAAGGCGCGTATGGCGGTCAATATCCGCTATGTGCAGCGCCGCGGCGCGACCTGGCAGGTTCGGCTATCCACCCGGCCCTGGCAGGAGAATCGACCGCTCGTCGCCTGATCGATCGCCCCGGCATGAAGCGCCTTTCATGCCGCGGCGATCAGCGAAACTTACTGCGTGCTCGCTTGGCTTTCGCCCTTACCCGTCCATTCAGCGATGACATCCGGGTGCTTTTCAATGAACGTCTGGGCCGCCTGTTGATAGGACGTCTGCTCGGCATTCAACAGCATGGTGTCGATCTGCTCCAGGCTGTAGTGCATGCGCTTCAGCATGGCGTGCACCTCGGGTTCGCTTTCGGCCAGCCCCTGACTTGCAATCGCGTCGACATGTTCGCGCGCGCCCAGTTCGCCTTTCGGATCCTCGAGATAACGCAGATCGAAACGCTCCCACATCCAGTGCGGGCTCCAGGCCGTGACCACGATCCACTCCTTGTCGTCGATGGCACGCTTGAGTGAGGCCGTCATGGCCGCGCTGCTGGCGGTGATCAGGCGATAGTCGTCGTCGAGACCATAGCCTTCGATGGTTTCCCTCGAGACCTGCATCAGGCCCGCGCCAGCGGAAATACCCTGAATTTTACCGCCGAGTTTGTCGACCACATCCGGCTTTTTCATGTCGGCGATGCTCGCCAGCTGATCTTCCGGCACATAGGCCGGCACCGCCCAGCCCAGACGTGCGCCGTCGAACAACTCGCCGAGGTTGTCGACCTTGTCGCCCACCCGGTCCATATAGGCTCCGTGCGTACGCGGCAGCCAGGCGACCAGAAACAGCGAGCGCTCGTCGTTGGCCACGCCCAGAAATGCCGGCCCGACGGCCACCATCTTGAGCTCCACCGGGATATCGTATTCCGATTCGATGACACGCTTGGCCACATGGCTCATCACCTGGCCTTCGGCATATTCGTCGACATAGATTCGAATCGGCTCGGCCTGTGCGGCCAGCGCGGTACCGCCCACCAGCGTCGAAAACGCGCACACCACGGCGACAAGGATTAAAGACAAACGTTTCACGACAGCGCGCCCCCCAGGGTTATTCAGATAACCCCGAGTGTTCGGGATAACCGCCTTCAGCGCAACAAAGCACCGCAGGCGTACCGGCCGATCACAGGACATCGCCCCGCGTGTGCGGCCGCGGCGTGCTTTATCGCCACCGCGTCAAACGAACGGCCCTTGGCAGCGCTGTTTGAACGCTGTCGCGGCCGGCTGTACCGGCACGCCCCGCCGTCGTTCAGGCGTGTATCGGCCAGGAAGGCGGCTCATGCCAGGCCGCCTGAACAAAGAACCGGACTCTTGGTTGCGTATTAAACGCAGCGGGCTGTTCTCGATCAGGCTGGTTGTCCGCCAATGAACGCGACGACACGCAAACAAGTCAAAAGACCGATCGCTCGAAGCCCCGGCGGGCTTATGTTCACGCCGCATGCTGAACTTTGTACGTTCTCGGGCGTGGACTTATTCAGATCACCCGCGAAAACCGGGCCGGCGTTTCGCGCTGTTTGAGATAGG
>NZ_CAXGSH010000177.1:0-2564 GCF_964012375.1 uncultured Salinisphaera sp. | reverse complement strand
AATCACGCGCAAAGCACGCCGGCGCGACCGTGACAGGTTTATGCAGAGCTTCCTTAGGCAAGCCACGGGCAATGCGATGGAATATCCCGTGACGACAGGCCCTAATCGCTGGTATCGGTGTCGGCCGGCGGGTCGAAGTCGGCGACGTCTGCGTTATCGCCTTCGGCCAGCAGTTGATCGACGCGCAGTTCGGCATGCTTGAGCGTGTGCTGGCATTGGCGTGCCAGAACGACCCCGCGTTCGAACTTCGCCAGCGCCTGCTCGAGCGATACGTCGCCGCTTTCCAATGCTTCGACCAAGCCTTCGAGCTCGGTTACCGATTCTTCGAATGCGGCCAGGCGGGGCTGGCTGTCGTCGTTTTCGGTTGCGGGCGCATCGGTTTTTGCCATGACGTCTGCCTGGGCTGAAGTTGGAGTAGCGGTCAATCCGACAGTCTAGCGCCAGAAGTCGGCGGCGTCAGTGTCTATTGCCAGCGTGCCCGCCTTGGCTTAACGTGCCGCGCATTCGCTGAACGCGGTTCATGCCCCAGCCGGGCGCCACGAACCGCCCATCTCAAGCAAGACGAGGGCTCATGGCCAGCCGCTACGACGCTGCCGATATCGAAGTACTCTCCGGGCTGGATCCGGTGCGCAAACGTCCGGGCATGTTCACGGATACCGCCCGGCCGAATCACCTGGCCCAGGAAGTCATTGACAACAGCGTGGACGAGGCGCTGGCCGGGCATGCCACCGAAATTGATGTGGTTCTGCATGCCGACGGATCCTTGTCGGTGACCGACAACGGTCGCGGCATGCCGGTCGACGTGCACCCCGAACAGGGTGTGCCGGGCATCGAGCTGATTCTCACCCGCCTGCATGCGGGCGGAAAGTTCTCGAACAAGCAGTATCAGTTCTCGGGCGGCCTGCACGGCGTAGGTGTATCGGTGGTCAATGCGCTGTCCACCTCGCTGGTGGCCCAGGTCTGGCGCGGCGGCACCCACTACGAAATGCGGTTTGCCGGCGGCGAGCTGGAAAGCCCGCTCACCGAAATCGGCTCCTGTGCCAAGAACAAGACCGGCACCAAGCTGCATTTCGATCCCGACCCGCAGTATTTCGACAGCCCACGCTTTGCCACTGCGCGCCTGAAGCATTTGCTGCGGGCCAAGGCAGTGCTGTGCCCGAACCTCAAGGTGCATTTTGTCGACGAGGCAGGCCAGGAAGACATCACCTGGCAGTACGCCGACGGGCTGGCCGATTACATGGCCGATGCGCTGCAGGATATCGACTGCGTGATCACGCCGGCGTTTACCGGCGGCGAAGACGGCGGCAGCCAGACCGTCGACTGGGCGCTGACCTGGCTCGCGCCCGATCAGCCCGGCGTGGACGGGGTGGCCGAAAGCTATGTCAACCTCATTCCCACGGCCTCGGGCGGCACCCACGTCAACGGTCTGCGCACCGGCCTGACCGAAGCGGTGCGCGAGTTCTGCGAGTTTCGCAACCTCTTGCCGCGCGGGGTCAAGATCGCACCGGAGGACGTCTGGTCCGGCTGTACCTACGTGCTGTCGGTGAAGATGAACGAGCCGCAGTTTTCGGGCCAGACCAAGGAACGGCTGTCCTCGCGCGATATCAGCGGCTTCGTGTCCAACGCGGTCAAGGACGCGTTTTCGCTGTGGCTCAATCGACACGCGGAAACCGGCGAACTGCTGGCGGCCCAGATCATCGGCAACGCCCAGGCCCGTGCGCGCAGCGCCAAGAAGGTCAAGCGCAAGCGGGTAACGGCCGGGCCGGCCTTGCCGGGCAAGCTTACCGACTGTGTGACCGACGATCCGTCGCGATCCGAACTGTTTCTGGTGGAAGGCGATTCCGCCGGCGGCAGCGCCAAGCAGGCGCGCGACCGCAACTTTCAGGCAGTGATGCCGCTACGCGGCAAGATTCTCAATTCCTGGGAAGTCGAGCCGGCGGATATCATGGCCTCGAACGAAATCCACGATATTTCGGTAGCGCTGGGGCTGGATCCGTCCAGCGACAACTTCGACCGCCTGCGCTATCACAAGGTCTGCATCCTCGCCGATGCCGATTCAGACGGGCTGCATATCGCAACGCTGCTGTGTGCGTTGTTCGTCAAGCATTTCCGCCCGCTGGTCGAGCATGGTCATGTATTCGTGGCCATGCCGCCGCTGTTTCGGATCGATGCGGGAAAGGAAGTCTTCTATGCGCTGGATCGCGACGAGCGAGACGTGATCCTGCGTCGCCTGGAAAACGAGAAGAAGAAACGCAAGATCAGCGTCACCCGCTTCAAGGGCCTGGGTGAGATGAGCGCGCTGCAGCTGCGCGAAACCACCATGGCGCCGGATACGCGCCGGCTGGTACAGCTGTCGATCGACGAAGACGGCATGCCGGATACCGAAGTCGACGAACTCATGGATATGCTGCTGGCCAAAAAGCGCGCCGCCGACCGCCGTGGCTGGCTCGAAGCCCGCGGCCACGAGGCCGAGGTTTAGTGGTGCGCTCGCCGCGTTCGAGACAGTTAAGGAAGCTCTGCATAAACCTCTCACGGATCGCGTTCGAGTCCTCACAGACGGTGCG
>NZ_CAXGSH010000176.1:0-2740 GCF_964012375.1 uncultured Salinisphaera sp. | reverse complement strand
CCCGGCGATCGCCAGATCACCCAGTATCTGGCCCTTGGCGCCTTTGTCAGCGCACCGATCGCGGTGCTGCTATCACCCTGGCTGGGCTGGTCGGCGCTGGCGTTGCTGGCCGGCGCGGCAGCCTGTTTCATGGTGGCCGGCTGGGTCGCCACGCTGGAATCGGTACGGCCCTCGGCGGTGCCGCAACCGCCATTGTCCTTGGGTGTGTGCCGAAAAGTGGCTACCGATGAAGCCCTGTTGGGCCTGTTCGTTGCCGGCGCGCGTATTCCGCGGGGTGCGGTGGTCAAGCGCGACTATAACGAGCTGCTAGCCCTGCAGGCGGTGGCAGAGAACGGCTATTGGGCCAACGGTGCCCAGCACTGGCACCGAACGCCGCACGCGCCGGCGGACTTTCGGCTGCGCCCGACCCGATCGCGCGGCTGCGAGTTCGAGTGGCTGTATTTCGACAGCGAGTTCGAAGCCGATCCGGCCCTGCCGGGCGCAGCGCGCTGGGAAGGCCATCGGCCCAACCAGAATATGGCCGCGCGTATCTTTCGCCATGCGGGCGCGCCGCGGCCGTGGTTGATATGTATCCATGGCTATCGCATGGGCATCGACGGACTCGACCTGTCGCTGTTTCGCGCCAAACGCCTGCATCTGAAGTTCGGGATGAACGTCGCCATGCCGATTCTGCCGCTGCATGGCAGCCGTAGTATCGCCCGGGTGACCGGCGGTGAATTCCTGGATGGGCCGATGGCCGATCTTATCCATGCCCAGGCCCAGGGTCTGTGGGATCTGCGCCGTCTCAAGGCCTGGATCCAGGCCGATCAACCGGACCAGCCGGTCGGCGCTCTCGGTTATAGTCTGGGCGGCTATCACGCTGCGCTGCTGGCGGCTTTCGAAGCCGACTTGGCCTGCGTGATTGCCGGTATTCCGCTCACCGATATTCCGGCTGCGCTATGGGCGCATATGCCTACGCTACACCTTCGGTTTCTGGAAGCGCAGGGGTTGTCGCAAGGCGCGCTGAGCGAGCTGATGGCGCCGGTTTCGCCCCTGCATCTGGATCCGCTGGTGCCAAAAGAGCGGCGCTATATATTCGCGGCGACCGCCGATCAGCTGGTAGCGCCCGATCAGCCCCTGCGGCTGTGGCGCCACTGGGACGAACCGGCCATGCACTGGTATCACGGCTCGCATCTGTCGGTACGCCGCGAGGCCGAACTGCTGCCGTTTGTGGAAAACGCGCTTGCGCGCCACGGCCTGATCCACGACGACAAGCGCCCGGCCGAATAAGACACGGTTGTGACACAGCCGCTCGCGCGCGAGAATGCCGCGCAACGCTGTCTTTGTCGGTCATGGAAGGGGAATACAGGTGAACAACGTCGTTATCTCGGCCTCCGGGCTCTATACACCGCCGGAGTCGGTTTCCAACGAAGAACTGGTCACCGCCTTCAACGCCTACGTCGAGAATTACAATCGCGACAACGCGGCCGCTATCGAGCGTGGTGAGCTTGAGGCGCTTTCGCCTTCGAACGCCGATTTCATCTACAAGGCGTCCGGTATCAAGAGCCGCTATGTGGTCGAAAAGAGCGGCATCCTCGATCCGGAGGTCATGCACCCATGGATTCGCACCCGGGGCAACGACGAGCCGTCGCTTCAGTGCGAAATGGCCATGGCCGCCATCGAGCCCTGTCTGGAAAAGGCCGGCAAGCGACCGGAGGATATCGACGCGGTGCTGGTGGCCTGTTCGAACCTGCCGCGCCCCTATCCGGCGCTCGCGGTCGAGATACAGAAGTATCTGGGTGCGGGCCAGTTCGGGTTCGACATCAATGTGGCCTGTGCATCGGCCGCGTTCGGCATTCAGACCGCGGCCGACATGATCAAGTCCGGCAGCGCCCGGACCGTGCTCATGGTCAATCCGGAAATCTGCTCGGCGCACCTAAACTTCCGCGATCGCGACAGCCATTTCATCTTTGGCGATGTCTGCACGGCCGCACTTATCGAACATGGCGACGATGTCGACGCGGGGCTTGGCTTCGACGTGCTCGGCACCAAGCTCAAGACCGAGTTCTCGAACAATATCCGCAACAATTTCGGTTTCCTCAATCGTGCCGAAATCGAGCCGCGCGCGGATGCGGACCGGCTGTTCGTGCAGAACGGACGTCGTGTGTTCAAGGACGTCGCGCCGATGGTGGCCCAGATGATCGTCGAGCACGCGGACGAACTCGAGCTGGGCGCGGCCGATATCAAACGCCTGTGGCTGCACCAGGCCAACATCAACATGAACACGCTTATCTGCAAGCGCGTTCTCGGTCGCGAGGCCAGCGAGGCGGAAATGCCGTCGGTGCTGGCGGAATACGGCAACACCAGCTCGGCCTCGCCGGTCATCGTCTTCCACAAGTTCTCCGACGATATGGTCGCCGGCGATGTGGGCGTGCTGTGCGGCTTCGGGGCCGGTTATTCGGCGGGCAGCGTGGTCACACGCAAGCGATAGCGCGATGTACAAGGCGCGCCCCGCGCCGACCATTTCGACGATTTCAGCAGGCAGCTTGTTATGACGGGCGAAACGCAGCGCAAGTACCGTGCGGACTACCAGCCGCCGGCCTATCTCGTGGATACGGTGGATCTGGATTTCGATATCGGCCGCGATTACACCCGGGTTCGCGCCACCTATACCGTGCGTCGCAACTCCGATGCGCAGCACAGCGCGCAGTGGCGGCTCGACGGCCGCGCCATGACGTTTGTGTCAGCCGCGATCGATGGG
>NZ_CAXGSH010000175.1:0-2828 GCF_964012375.1 uncultured Salinisphaera sp. | reverse complement strand
CCGGCATCGCGGGCCGTCAGGCCGTGAGTTTCAGCCTAACGGAGATGGGCTTCGGCCGCGTGCTGCCGGTCACGGCCGTGGCAACTGCGGTCGGCGGGCTCGCCTTGGCCGGCATACCGCCGCTGGGCGCAGCGTGGACGAAGGAAATGATGGTCGCGGCGGCCGGGCATTTCAGCCCTTGGTTGGCGTTTGCCGTCATGCTCGCCGGCGCCCTGAGCGCAGCCTATGCCATGCGCTTTGTCTATAGCGTCTACGGTCCCGGTGCCGACGATATCGCCGCCACGTCGCGAACGACCGAAACAATAGCGATCGGTTTGCTGGCCACAGCCAGCCTGGCGCTAGCCCTACTCTGGGTGCCGGTCATACAGCAGGCGTTGGGCGGCTGGTTCGCGACCCCGTTTCCGGCGCCTCCGGCCTGGGAGACCATTGGCTCGTTGCTGGCTGTCGGCGTCGGTCTTTACGCCGGCCTCCTGATCGCGCGCCAGCACCCGGCCCTGGGCGCGAGCGGCGCGCTCGCAAGCTGCGCCGACTGGCTTGGCCTGCCCTTCGCGATCGATCGCTTGATCGGGCGCCCCATTCAGGCGCTCGCACAGCGCTGCGCAGGATTCGACGATGCCATCATCGATGGCGCCGTGCGCCGAATCGGCGCCGGCGGGCTCTTCACAGCGCGTGTCGCCTATCGAGGGCTAGACCGTCTTGCCGACGGCCTGCCGGAGGGCGCCAATCGCTGGTTTGCCCTGAGCGGCGATGACAGCCGCCGTTTCCAGACCGGGCTTTCACACCACTATCTTGCCTTCATGGCCGCGGGCGCCGTGGTGTTGGCGATCATTCTCTTTGTGGGGCGCTAGCATGCTCACGGCCACCATTCTGATCCCGCTGCTGGGCGCGCTCGCGTTCAGTTTCTTACGCCTGAATGAACCAGCGTACCGATGGCTCGCCTGCGGCGTAGGCAGTGCGCCGTTGCTCCTGCTCGCAGCGGTCTGGCTCGGCTTCGATACCAGCACGGACGCACCCGCGTTTCAGTACGTTGTCGACTATCCGTGGATTCCGGCGCTCGGCATTGGCTGGCGTATGGGTGTCGATGGTATCGCGCTGGTAGTCGCCACAATGAGCGCCCTGCTGTTCGTCGCGGCGATCGCTTGGCCCGCCGAAACACGAGGGCGGGCGCGAGAATACTACGCGTGGTTTCTATTTCTCGAAGCGGTATCGCTCGGCGTGTTCCTTACCCTGGATCTGGCGCTGTTCTATGTCTTCTTCGACCTGAGCCTGGTCGGTCTGTTCTTCCTGATCGGGCGTTGGGGCCACGGCGATGCCGAGCGAGCCGCGATCAAGTTCTTCGTCTATACATTTGCCGGTTCTTTGGCCATTCTGCTGGCGATCATCGGCCTGGTGCTAGCGACCGACCCGCTGACCTTCGACATGCGTACGCTGATCGCCGAACAGGCACTCGCAGGCATGGACCTGCGCGCGACGCTAGTCCTTGTGGGATTCGTCGTCGGCTTCGGTATCAAGACGCCGTTCGTACCCCTGCATACCTGGCTGCCGCCAGCGCACGTGAATGCGCCCGGTCCGGCTTCGGCCGTGCTCGCGGGCGTGCTCCTCAAGATGGGCGCCTATGGTCTCATTCGCATTCCCTATTCGATGCTCAGCGAGACCTTCGCACGCTATGCTTTCGCGCTGGCCGTTCTGGCGGTCATCTCGATCCTCTGGGGCGCGTTGGTCTCGATGGCGCAGCGCGATCTCAAACGCCGCATTGCCTATACGTCAGTCAATCATATGGGTTATGTGCTGCTGGGTATCGCCGCGGCCGCAACGATAGGCGGCGAGCAGGCCGCGCGGCAGATGGCGTTAACCGGTGCCACCGTAGAAATGGTCGCACACGGACTGATCACCGGCGCGCTGTTCTTAATCTGCGGCGCGTTCTGGCAGCGCACCGGCGACTACGACCTCGAGCAGTACGGCGGTCTGAGCCAGGTCGCGCCGAACCTCACACGTTTCACGGTTCTCGCGTCGTTCGCGAGCCTGGGTTTGCCGGGGCTCGCCGGTTTCGTTGCCGAGCTGCAGATATTTGTCGGTGCTTTCAGCGTCTATCCGTGGCTGGCCGCCATCGCGCTGCTGGGTATTCTGATTACCGCCGCGCTCTTCCTGCAGATGCTGCAACAGCTGTTTTTCGGTGAGCTGCCGGCGGACCGCAAGAGCTTCGGCGATCTCGCGCGCGTCGAAATCGGCGTCCTCGCCATACTCGCACTGCTGATCGTGGTGATCGGCATATATCCAAATTGGCTGCTGACACCGATCAACAGTGCAACCGCCTTATTGACGGCCGGGTTCTAGGATGCCGGTCAGCGACGTTCTCCCCGAACTCAGCGTTCTGGTCAGCGCGGTGGTGCTGCTACTGGCGGCGAGCTTCATGCGCGAGCGCGATCAGTGGTTGGCTGCCCCGGGCGCGCTCATCGGTCTGACCGTGGCAGCCGCGTTCTGTCTCGCCCAATTGGGCGAGGCCCCGAGACTGACTTTTTCGGGGGTCTGGGCCCTCGACGGCGCCAGCATCTGGGCGCGCGTGATCATCCTGGCCACGGCTGCCTTGAGCGTTCTGCTGACGCCCGAATGGCTGCGCAGCGACCGGCGCCACGGCGAATACTATGCGATCTTGTTGTTGGCCACACTCGGGGCCATGCTGCTTGCCGGCGCGGCAGACCTGATGCAACTGATTATGGCCGTCCTGCTGTCCTCGGTGACGGGCTATACGCTGGCCGCGTACCACCGTAGCTGGCCGCTGTCGGTCGAAGCCGGCATGAAGTATTTTCTGGTTGGCGCGTTGGCGAACA
>NZ_CAXGSH010000174.1:0-2964 GCF_964012375.1 uncultured Salinisphaera sp. | reverse complement strand
AAAAAACGGCCGTTTTTTCATGCGCTTTCGTTACGGCGCGGCAGCTGCCAGTCGCGGCGCACGAAATGACAGGTATAGCCGTTCGGAAACTTTTCCAGATAATCCTGGTGTTCCGGCTCGGCTTCCCAGAAGTCGCCGGCAGGCTCGACTTCGGTGACGACCTTGCCGGGCCAGATGCCGGAGGCATTAACGTCCGCGATCGTATCCTCGGCCACGGCTTTCTGCTCGTCGCTGGTGTAGTAGATCGCCGAACGATAGCTGCGCCCGCGATCATTGCCCTGGCGGTTCTTCGTGGTCGGGTCGTGAATCTGGAAGAAGAACTCCAGGAGCTGGCGGTAGCTGATCGTATCCGGATCGAACACGATCTCGATCGCCTCGGCATGATCGCCGTGATTGCGGTAGGTGGCATTGGGCACGTCGCCGCCGGAGTAGCCCACACGGGTCGAGATCACGCCGTCATAGCGGCGAATCAGGTCCTGCATGCCCCAGAAGCAGCCGCCGGCCAGAATCGCTTTCTCTTGTGCCATCAGATGTCCTCCACTTGATCGATGAACTCGCCGTAGCCCTGCGCTTCCATCTCGTCTTTCGGAATGAAGCGCAGCGACGCCGAGTTGATGCAGTAACGCAGGCCGCCGCGATCGCGCGGGCCATCCGGAAACACATGGCCCAGATGGCTGTCGCCGTGCGTCGAGCGCACCTCGGTGCGGGTCATGCCGTGCGAGTTGTCCTGTAGTTCGTTCACGTAAGCGGGCTGGATCGGCTTCGTGAAGCTCGGCCAGCCACAGCCGGACTCGTACTTGTCGCTGGAGGCGAACAGCGGCTCGCCGGAGACGATATCCACGTAGATTCCGGCCTCCTTGTTGTTCAGGTATTCACCGGTACCCGGCGGCTCCGTGCCGCTTTCCTGGGTGACCCAGTACTGGGTCTTGTCCAGTTTCGAAAGGGCGTCCTCGGATTTGCTGTAGTTCGGCATAAAAGTTCTCACAGCCGTGTGCGAATAGAAAATAAATGATGGCCCGCCAGCCGAAAATCAAGTTCTGCAACGGCGATGACGCAGGTCGACAGCGGGTCCTGTCCTTGCCCTGTACTACGCAAGCCGACCCGATATAGACGTTGGTATATTTGTGCTACATACAAGTTTCGGCTAGCTTTGGTAACCATGAATTCCGCTTAATGAAACAGGAGCGCTCATGACGGCTGCCACGGAAGACAGCACTGCGGTCGACGCGGGCGCGGTTCGCAAAGCGGTTACCGCCGCCGGTCTGGGCAATGCGCTGGAGTGGTTCGATTTCAGCATATATGCCTATACGGCCAGCACCATCGGCCGTGTGTTCTTTGCCCAGGACTCGGGCGATTCCCTGCTGAAATCGCTGATGTTCTTCGCGGTGGCCTTCGCCGTACGCCCGCTCGGCGGGCTGTTCTTCGGCCCGCTGGGGGACCGCCTGGGGCGCTCCAGCGTGCTGGCCATCACCATCATCATGATGTCGCTCGGCACTGTGGCCATCGGCCTCATTCCCACCCACGAGTCCATCGGCATCTGGGCGCCGATCCTGCTGCTGGCCGCCCGGCTGGTGCAGGGCTTTTCCACGGGCGGCGAATACGGCGGCGCGGCCACGTTCATCTGCGAATATTCGCCCGACAACTCGCGCGGCTTTCTGGCCAGCTTTCTCGAATTCGGCACCCTCGGCGGCTATATCCTCGGCTCGCTGCTGGTCTTTCTCGTGCAGTTTTCGCTCGGCGACGAGGCGTTCACGGCCTGGGGCTGGCGTATACCGTTCCTGTGCGCCGCGCCGCTCGGCCTGTTCGGCCTTTATCTGCGGCTTCGGCTGGAAGACAGTCCGGCCTTCCTCAAGGCCCAGGAAGACAACGAAGCCAACGGCACGCTGGCCGAAGTCGTGGGCGACCATACCCGTCAGCTGCTGCTATGCATCGGGCTCACGCTGATCCTCAATATCGCCTACTACACAGTGCTGACCTACCTGCCCAGCTATCTGGAAACCATCCTGAGCATCAGCGCCACCGAAGCGGCCGGCCTGCTCATCGCGGTGCAGGTGGCGATGATGTCGATCATCTACCTGTTCGGCGGGCTGTCCGATCGGGTCGGGCGTAAGCCGGTGCTCATCGCGGCCTGCCTGTGTTTCATCGTGTTTTCCTACCCGGCGTTCCTGCTGCTGTCGACCACCACCGTCTGGGGTCTGGTCGCCGGCCTGGCCATGCTGGGCCTGATGACGGTCATGCTCGCCGGCGTCATGCCGGCCACCTTGCCCGCCATCTTTCCCACGCGGGTGCGCTACGGCGGCTTTGCCATCGCCTACAACCTGTCCACATCGCTGTTCGGCGGCACCGCGCCGCTAATCATCCAGTATCTGATCGGGCAAACCGGCAACGACTTCATCCCGGCGTTCTACCTGATGGGGGCGGCGGTGATCGCGCTCATTCCCATCATGCTGATTCCCGAAACCGCCGGCCGGCCCCTGCCAGGCTCGAAGGCCCAGCATAGTGGGACAGGGCCGCGGACCGGGCCGAGGGAGCCGGCGCCGGCGGCTTGATTCGGCCAAGGGCTCTGGCTCCGCAGCGCCGCATGCGGGCCAGGGCTTTAGCGGTCACTACCAGGCTACGTCGTCCGCAGGTCGGCTTGGCCAAGCGTACGCCGATGAGAATGTCGCCTCAGGTCGGCTAACTTGTTTGTCGCTGTAGCGGCTCAAAGCTAACGCCTAGCCCCGTGTATTCGGATTCTGTGAGTGCCGTGAGGCTCGTGGCTTTGAATCAACGGTGCGGGTGAATTTTGGCTTGGGGTTTCGCACTGCTGCGCGAATTACTTCTCTTGCTTGCCCAAGAGAAGTAACCAAGAGAAGGGCACCCTGTCTTGCGCCGATGCTGCGCATCGGTTCCCTGCGCGGCTCCGGCCGCAAGCGGGCCAGCCGGAAACTCGCTTCGCTCAAACATCCGGCTGTCTTTTCCGCT
>NZ_CAXGSH010000173.1:0-3085 GCF_964012375.1 uncultured Salinisphaera sp. | reverse complement strand
CTTATTCAGATCACCCGCGAAAACCGGGCCGGCGTTTCGCGCTGTTTGAGATAGGCGTCGAAGACCATCGCGATCGGGCGTAATAGCAGCCGGCCGCGATCGAGAATGTCGATACCCTCGCCGTCCACGCGAATCAGCGCATCGTCGGTCAGTGCACGCAGGGATTCGAGTTCGTCCGCGAAATGCTCGTTGAAGACGATGCCGTGGCGTGCCTCGATGGGCGCGAAATCGAGCCGGCTGTGGCACATCAGCCCCTGGATGACGTCGCGACGCAGGCGATCGTCGTCGCTGAGCTGCACGCCACGCTGGACCGGCAGGCGGTCCTCGGCCAGCGCCTGCTGGTAATCCGGAATGCTCTTGCCGTGCTGGCTGTAGCTGTCGGCCACGCTGGAAATGGCGCTCATGCCCATGCCCACGAGATCGCAGCCACGGTGCGTCGAATAACCCTGGAAATTACGATACAGCCGGCCCTCGCGCTGGGCCACGGCCAGTTCGTCGTCGGGCAGCGCGAAATGGTCCATGCCGATATAGACATAGCCGGCCGTGGTCAGCCGTTCGATCGCCAGCGCCATGAGCGCGAGCTTGGTTTCGGCGCTGGGCATGTCTTCATCGTGGATCTGGCGCTGGGCGGAGAACAGCTGCGGCATATGGGCATAGCTGTAGAGCGCGATGCGATCGGGCCGGCGCAGAATGACTTCGCTGAGCGTGGCGTTGAAGCCCATTACCGACTGGCGCGGCAGCCCGTAGATCAGATCGAAGTTGACCGACTGAAAGCCCACGCGACGCAGTTCGTCGAGCACGCGCGCGACCTGATCCTTCGACTGGATACGGTTTACGGCCCGCTGCACGTCGATATCGAAATCCTGCACACCCAGGCTGGCGCGATTGAAGCCGAGTTCGGCCATGAGCCCGATCGAGCCGGTATCCACCGTGCGCGGGTCGATTTCCATGGTGAATTCACGCCCATCGCTGCTGTCGAGATCGAAGTGCGTATCCAGATCGGTCATGAGGGCCGTCATCTGGGCGGGGGTGAGATACGTTGGCGTCCCGCCACCCCAGGCCAGCTGCGACACGCGACGGCCCTCGTCGTACAACCCGCCCTGCAGGGCGATCTCGCGGCGCAGGGCGGTGACATACCGGTCGATGACCTGCGGCTGGCGCGTAATCACCCGCGTGCAGGCGCAATAGAAGCACGGGCTGGAACAGAACGGCAGGTGCAGATAGAGCGACAGCGGCCCGCCGACGGCATTGCTCGCCGCCGCGCGCTCGCGGTAGGCGGCTTCGCCGAACTCGGCCGCGAAATGCGGTGCGGTGGGATAGGACGTATAACGCGGCCCGCTACCGCTGTAGCGGCGGATCAGATCCAGGTCGAAAGACAGCGATGAGCCCATAGCGTACGTCCGCGATGATATGAGCTGCGCAGGTTAGCGGTGTCGACGCCGCCACAATTTGATCTCGATCAATTTCTAGACAGTGGCCGCCGGTCGCAGAGGGACATGCTCGGCCGCCTGGACGCGATCGCGGCCGGCGTTCTTGCCGGCATAGAGAATGGCATCGGCCCTGCGCAGCACGTCGTCCACAGTCTGATCGTCCGGCTCGAGTTCGGTGACTGCCAGCGTGGCGGTCAGGCGAAGCCCCGGGGCAGCGTCGACGATACCGCGGCGAGCCAGACGAGCGCGGATGGTTTCGGCAACCGCAAAGGCCTGGGCATGATCCGTGTCGGGCAGAATGATCAGAAATTCCTCACCGCCCAGGCGGCCGAAGATATCGCGTGCGCCGAGGATGTCGCGACACAGGTTGGCGGTGGCTACGAGTGCGGCATCGCCCGTGGCATGGCCATAGGTGTCGTTGACGCGCTTGAAGTGGTCGAGGTCGAGCATCACGAAAGACAATGCACGGCCCGATGCGCGCGACACGGCCATTTCTCGCTCGGCCGCGTCGGCATAGGCACGGCGGTTGCAGGCGCCGGTCAGCGGATCGGTACGGGCCTGCTTCTGGAGCTGGACCTCAAGAGCGGTGCGCCGATCGATTTCTGCTTCGGCCTGTTCCAGCGCCATGAATTCGCGCCGCCGCGTGGTCTCGAATCGCTGCGCGGCAAACCAGCCGGATACGGCGGGGATCACCAGCAACTCGGCCAGGATGAGCATCCGTAGCGGAGCGGTTTCGCTGATGTTGAGCGCAACGCAAACCAGCGTGCCCACGATCGTATAGCCGGCCACGCCCACCGTATAGACCACCCGGTTCGGAAACAGCACGAACAGTTCGATGATCAAGGCCATGGTCACCGCCGCCAGCCAGCGGATATGTTCGTCGGGGCTGACAAAATACAGCCCGAAGAACGAGGTGATGCCCAGCAGCATGGCCGGCGTCATGATCAGCCCCGATGTGGCGAGCGCGGGGCGTCGCCGCACGAGTATCGCTGCACCGAACAGCGCACAGAACAGGCCGATTCGAACCGCCCACGCACAGCCGAGCATGAACGACATGCCGAACTGGTAGTAATCGCTCAGCCCGAAAAACAGCCACAGCACGCCCCAGATCACCAGTGCCCGGCTGACATAGACCGCAACCGACGCTTCGACATGGCCTCGATAGCGCTGCTCGGTCTCGCGATCGATGAACTCCGCGCGCCAGAACGAAAGCCGATACCGCCCGGGCAGCGTCGCCGGTGCACTGCCCAGGGCAACGGACGCCGCTTGCGATCGTGCATCCGCCGAACGACTCGACGTGTCAGGCGGGCGCATACGGCTCATGTAGGCAGGGGTTCTAGGCAGGTCGATAACTATCGGCGTTACTGCGTCTGGACTTGAGTCATCCGCTCAAACCGCGCCGGCGGCCGCAGACGTTCGACGCAAGAACAACGGCCACGGGTCGCGGTTTTGCCGGCCGCTGGCCAGCGGGCGCATGACATGGCATACAGACGCTCTATGACGGATCTCTCGACCGACTGTGTTGTGGTGCGCCTGTACAGGCACCGCCTTAAGGAAGCTCTGCATAACCTCTCGCGGTTCGCGTTCGAGTCCTCACAGGCGGTGCGGCAAGGCGTCCGAGCGCAGCGCCTGCCTCATTGGCAGGTCAAGCTCGG
>NZ_CAXGSH010000172.1:0-3177 GCF_964012375.1 uncultured Salinisphaera sp. | reverse complement strand
CTCTTTCATGGCAAAGGCTTCAGCGCGCCCCATGACAATGCAGTTGGTGATGATCAGACCCACGAACACCGACATCGACTTGGCCAGATCGTAGGCGAAGGCCTTGAGCAGCTGATCCACCACAATCACCAGCGAAGCGATGATGGTCATCTGCACGATGATGCGAATGCTCGACGGGATATGGTTGCGGATCAGGCTGATCGAAAAGTTCGAACAGGCGGTAACCGCGGTCAGCGCCGCGCACATCAGCAACGCAGTCGCGACCTGGTTGGTCACGGCAAGCGCGCTACAAATACCCAGAATCTGCAGGGCGATCGGATTGTTGTTGACCAGCGGTTCGGTCAACACCTTCATAGCCTGACTCTGTGCCATGTCTATCCCTCCGCCGACAGCTTGCCGCTGCGCATCTTGTCGAGAAACGGCTCGAACCCGTTCTCGCCCAACCAGTAGTGAATCGTATTCGACACGCCGCGGCTGGTCAGCGTCGCGCCGGACAGGCCGTCAACCTTGTACTGCGCGTTCGGCGTACCCTGGCCGACACTGCCCTTGATTACGCTCAACTCCACGTCGCCGCTGTCATCGTAGACCTTCTTGCCGTCCCATTTGGCACGCCAGCGCGGATTTTCCACTTCGGCACCGAGACCGGGCGTTTCGCCCTGCTCGTAGTACTTGATGCCCTGGACCGTATTCGCGTCGGGCGCGAGCGCCAGAAAGCCGTACATCGTCGACCACAGGCCATAGCCGTGAATCGGCAGCACGATGGTCTTGAGCTTGCCCTGGTCATCCTTGACCAGATACACCTCGGCATACTTCGAGCGCTGCTTGATATCGGCGATATCCTGCGAGCGCGGGATCTTGATGCTGGTGTCCGGGTCCGATGCCGCGCGCCGCTGGTCGAAGTTGCCCGACTCCATGTCCGGCACGTATTCGCCGGTGGACAAGTCGACGACGCGGGCTTCGATCCGGTCGCGAAAGACTTCGTTCACGTCGACATCGGCACCGCTGGGCAGCCCCGCGACCTCGAGAATGTTACTGCGGCGGTCAGCCTTGGCGTTGACCGTCTGCATCGGCTTGAGGAAAGTCGCCGCCGACGCCACCAGCACCGAGCAAACCAGACACACCGCAAGCGCGACCACCACCACGTAGCCGACGCCGTCACGAGAAAATCCGACAATACCAACCATGATCTACTCCGCGGCCACCGTATCGACCGACTTGCCGCGCCGGCTGCCGTTGGCGCCGGCCAGACGCTTCTGGCGCCGCCGCACGTTGGCCTGCACCACAAAATAGTCGATTAGCGGTGCAAAGATGTTCGCAAACAGAATCGCCAGCATGATGCCTTCCGGGAAGGCCGGATTGACCACCCGCACCAGACCGGTCATCACGCCGATTAGCGCGCCGTAGATCAGGCGTCCGGTGTTGGTCATCGAGGCGCTGACCGGATCCGTTGCCATGAACACGGCACCGAAGGCAAAACCGCCAATCACCAGATGCCAGTACCACGGCATGGCGAACATCTGGTTGGTGTCGCTGCCGATGAGGTTGAACAGCAAAGTAATACCGACCAGGCCGCCCACGCAGCCGGCCATGATCCGCCAGGACGCCACCCGGGTGTAGAGCAGAAATGCTGCGCCCAGAAGAATCGCCAGCGTGGAGGTCGAACCCAGCGAGCCCTGGATATCGCCGGCGAATGCATCCCACCAGGTAATCTGACTGGTGATCGCGTTCATGCCATCACTGGCACCCAGGCCCAGCGGCGTGGCCGCCGACCAGCCGTCGACGGCGGTCCAGACGCTATCGCCGGACATGTAGGCAGGAAAGGCGAAGAACAGGAACGCGCGCCCGGTGAGCGCCGGATTGAGGAAGTTCTTGCCGGTACCGCCAAATACTTCCTTGCCCACGACAATGCCGAAGGTGATACCCAGCGCGGCCTGCCAGAGCGGGATCGCCGGCGGCAGCGTCAGCGTGTAGAGAATGGACGTGGCAAAGAAGCCTTCGTTGATTTCGTGATTGCGAACTGCGGCAAACAGCGCCTCCCAGATGCCGCCCACCACGAACGTCACGAAATAGACCGGCGCGAAATACCAGAACCCGAAGACGAAGTTGTCCCAGAAACTATCGGGGCTGTGGCCGACACCGAACCAGGCCAGGGGTATCTGGCGCCAGTTATCGACGCTGTCGAGGCCCATCTGCGACATGGCCATATTGGCCTGAAAGCCGGTATTCCAGCAGGCCATGAAAATACAGGGGAAGGTCGCCAGCCACACGTAGATCATTACGCGCTTGAGGTCGATCCCGTCGCGTACGTGTGGCGCGTTTCGGGTCGTGTCCGCCGGCGAATAAAAGAACGTATCCACCATTTCATAGAGCGCATAGAAACGCTCGAACCGTCCGCCCTTGGCGAACAGCGGGTGCAAGCGATCCAGCCCTTCTCTCAAACCCGCCATGGAATCAACCCTCGCGTTCGATGATGTCGAGATTCGCACGCAGGTGCGGCCCGAAATCGTATTTGGCCACGTCGACGAACGTCAGCAGTGCCAAATCCTCTTCGTCGAGCTCGGTGGCACCCAGCGCCTGGGCGCTGTCCGTATCCTGCACCAGCAGTGCGCGCAGCAGCTGCGTGGGCAGAATATCGAGCGGCATGACTTCTTCGTAGTTGCCGATCGGCACCATCGCTCGGGCACTGCCGTTCTGCGACGTATTGAATTTGTAACTCGACGGCTTGAGCAGGCTCGACAGAAAGACGTTGATCTTGGAGAACCGATCACGGCCCGGCGCCAACCAGCCCATGAACGGCCGCTCCCGGCTTTCCGGCAACAGCGTCAGCTGGGTGTCGTAGCGGCCGATGAAGGAACCCCACTCGGCGGCGCGACGCCCGGACAGAACCGAACCAGAGATCGCGCGAACCTCGTCGCCTTCGAGCTCGTCGTGCAGCAACTCATCCGTACTTGCACCCATACGCGTGCGCAGCAGGCGCGGATTCGATGCCGCCGGCCCACACAGCGCGACCACACGCTCGACGTTGATACGCCCGGTGGTGAACAACGCGCCGATGGCCATGACGTCCTGATAGCCCAGATGCCACACACAGCTATCGACGCCGACCGGATCGAGAAAATGCACGTGGGTACCGACCAGCCCGGCCGGATGCTTGCCTTCGAACTCGGCGGTCACGAA
>NZ_CAXGSH010000171.1:0-3270 GCF_964012375.1 uncultured Salinisphaera sp. | reverse complement strand
TGAACGGCGGCACCGGCATTGCCGTGGGCATGGCCACCGATATTCCGCCGCACAACCTGCGCGAGGTGGCCGAGGCCACGGTTCATCTGCTGCACAATCCCGAGGCCGATCTCGACGCGCTATGTGAATATCTGCCGGCGCCCGATTTCCCCACCGGGGCCGAGATCATCACCCCCGCCGAGGAAATTCGCGAGCTCTATGCGAAGGGCAACGGCATCGTGCGCCTGCGCGCGACCTATACCCTCGAAAACGGCGAGATCGTGATCGATGCCTTGCCCTACCAGACCTCCGGCGCGCGCGTGCTCGAACAGATCGCTGGTCAGATGGCGGCCAAGAAGCTGCCGATGGTGTCGGATCTGCGCGACGAGTCCGACCACGAGAACCCGACCCGCCTGATCATCGTGCCGCGCAGCAACCGGGTGGATACCGAAGCGCTCATGGCGCATCTGTTTGCCACCACCGGGCTGGAAAAGGGCATTCGCGTCAATCTCAACGTCATCGGGCTGGATGGCGCGCCGCGGGTCAAGAATCTGCAGGAAATTCTTACCGAGTGGCTGACCTATCGGCGCCAGACGGTTACGCGCCGGCTGGAACATCGCCTCGACGCGGTGCTCGATCGGCTGCATATCCTGGAAGGCCTGCTCACGGCCTACCTGAACATCGACGAAGTGATTCATATCATTCGCACCGAGGACGAGCCCAAGCCGGTGATGATGGAACGCTTCGGGCTCACCGGCACCCAGACCGATGCGGTTCTGGATCTGCGCCTGCGTCATCTCATGAAGCTCGAAGAGTTCAAGATCCGCGGCGAGCAGGAAGAACTCGAAGCCGAGCGCCAGTCCCTGGAAGCGATCCTGGGATCGCGCAAGAAGCTGGATAAGCTCATCGGCGACGAGATCATGGCCGACGCCGAGAAGTACGGCGACGCCCGGCGCAGCCGCCTGGTCGAACGCGACCAGGCCAAGGCCCTGTCCGAAGCCGACCTGCTGCCCAGCGAGCCGATCACCGTGGTGCTGTCGCGTCAGGGCTGGATTCGTGCCGCCAAGGGGCACGATGTGGATGCCACGGGCCTGAGCTTTCGCAGCGGCGACGACTACCTCACCCATGCGCCCGGGCGCAGTAATCAGACCTTGATCGTGCTCGATTCCACCGGGCGCAGCTATACGCTGGCCGCGCACCGCTTGCCCTCGGCACGCGGGCAGGGCGAACCGCTGACAGGCAGTCTCAATCCGGCCGACGGCGCGCGCTTTGTCGGCGTGATTCTGGGCGACGAAGACACGCGCTGTGTGCTGGCCAGCTCCGCGGGCAATGCCTTCGCGACCACGCTCGGCGAGATCAGCAGCCGCAACAAGAGCGGCAAGGCCGCGCTGTCGGTGGGCAAGAGCGCCGATGCGCTGGCCCCGGCGCCGGTTTGGGGCGACGACCCCGAGGTGTGCGTTGTGACCAGTTCGGGGCAGCTGTTGTGCCTGCCGGTCGGCGAACTGCCGGCGCTGGCCAAGGGCAAGGGCAACAAGCTGGTTTCGCTCAACAAGGATGAGACGGTGGTAGCGCTCGCGGCATTGCCCGCCAGCGCCGCGCTCACCATCTACAGCGGCAAGCGGCACATGACGCTCAAGGGCGGCGAGCGGGATACCTATCGCGGTCCGCGGGCCTCGCGCGGCAAACGCCTGCCGCGAGGCTTCACCCAGGTACAGGCGGTGAAGGTGGAAGACTGAGCCGGCGCCCGACTGTTGTCGGCTATCGGTGAGACGATTCAGGCCGCAAATGAACGCGAATAAACGCGAATGAAGGAGCGCGGGGCGATATAGGCGACTCCGCCACGGCGCACCGCCCCGACGCACTTTCGCCAGGCTGCGTTCTTTCAAAAAGGGTCCGCAGATCGACGCGGATTCGCGCAGATTAAAAGCGGCAAGCGAAGTCGGCGCTCGCGCAGAACTCGGACACCGCCCAAACCCGCCGCCGGTCGATACCTTATCCAGATCCGTTTTGATCTGCGGACAGTTGCCTTACGGGCGTGTCTTCGCGCTCATTGGCGACAAGCTGCTTGTTTGAGCGCAGCCAGCCGAGTGTCGTACACCATCGAGTCCGGCCTCGAAGACCGCACAGGATGCGCACGACCGATGAGAAATAAACGCGCTCGCCTATCTTGAAACCAATTCGCGACTACGCCATCTAAACCGATATACCCGCAACCGTAGATTGATCGATGAAACGTATCGCGCTGTTTTTACTGACCAACATCGCCATCATGCTGGTGCTGACGGTCATTCTTCAGCTGTTTGGCGTTACCAGTCTGCTTGCTGCCAACGGCGTCGACCTCGATATTCCGTCGCTGCTGATCTTTGCTGCCGTGTTCGGCATGGGCGGTTCCCTCATTTCGCTGGCCATGTCCAAGTTCATGGCCAAGCGCATGACCGGCGCCCAGGTGATCGAGCAACCGTCGAACGCCATGGAAAGCTGGCTTGTAGCCACGGTGACCCGGCAGGCTCGCCAGGCAGGGATCGGCATGCCGGAAGTTGCCATCTACGACTCGCCGGACATGAACGCCTTCGCAACCGGCATGAGTCGCAATAGCGCGCTGGTGGCCGTCTCGACCGGCCTGCTGCGGCAGATGAGCCAGGACGAGGCCGAGGCCGTGATCGGCCACGAGGTCAGCCATATCGCCAACGGCGACATGGTCACGCTGTCGCTGATCCAGGGCGTGGTCAACACGTTCGTGTTCTTCTTCGCCCATGTGATCGGACATATCGTCGATCGTATGGTGCTGCGCAACGAACGCGGCCACGGAATTGGTTATTTCGTAACCGTGATCTTTGCGGAAATGGTGCTGGGCGTGCTCGCCAGCATGATCGTGTTCTGGTTTTCGCGTCGGCGTGAATTCGCTGCCGACGCCGGCGGTGCCCATCTGGCCGGCCGCACGAAGATGATCGGCGCGCTGCGCCGGTTGCAGGCCGGCAGCATTGCTACCGAGCTACCCGATCAGATGCAGGCGCTGGGTATATCGGGCAAGAAGGCGCTCGGCATCAAGCGCTATTTCATGACCCATCCGCCGCTGGAAGAGCGTATTGCCGCGCTCGAAGGGGCACAGGCACAGCGCGCCTGAGCGAGCTCGAAGCCCCGAGCTGGGTCATGCCGCGCACGCCTGGCGGCTGAAACGGCGCGCCATGCGCCCGGGTGTCGCGTGGCGCGTCGGCTCTACGGAACCTCTGATCTACTCATCTACGGTCGCGCCGGTGTCTTTTGCGCGCGTCTGACAAGACGCCGCGGGCG
>NZ_CAXGSH010000170.1:0-3333 GCF_964012375.1 uncultured Salinisphaera sp. | reverse complement strand
TGATCGGGAAGTTCACGGACTGGCCTTGGGTTTCCTCGATATCGGCCGACCAGCGCTTGTGATCATCCACCGAATCCACCGATACCACGATGGCTTTAGTGTCGCGCTTGGCGAACTGTTCCTTGAGGCCGCCGACCGCGCCCAGCTCGGTGGTGCAGACCGGCGTGAAATCGGCCGGATGCGACATCAACATGCCCCAGCCGTCGCCGAGCCACTCGTGGAAATCGATGCGGCCTTCGGTGGTATCGGCCGTAAAGTTCGGTGCGGTATCGCCTAATCGTAGGCTCATATCTATACTCCTGTTCGATGAAGAAGATGTCGGCGACCTTCAATGGACGCGGTCGCCGGGGCGGTCGGACCTAGCACGTACCGACCGATCGCTACGGTATCGCCTGCTTGGTGTCGTAGTGAATGCCGCGGGTGTAGCCGCGCTCATGCCCGGACGCGGTAATAGCGCATCATGCCGTTGTCCTCATGCTCCATGTTGTGACAATGGTAGATATAAAGCCCCTCGAAATCGGCGAAGGTCACCGCGATACGCACGCGTTCGCCCGGCAATACGAGTACCGTGTCGCGCCGGCCGGCATCCACCAGCCCGGCGGCCAGGCCGCTCCAGTGCCGGCGCCCGCCGATTGGCTCTCGCCCGACGACCGCAAACTGCAGCCCGTGCACGTGCATGGGATGCGGCATCATGGAGTCGTTGACAAACTCCCAAACTTCGGTTTTTCCCAAGCGCACGATTTCGTCGTCGGCCACGGTGGCGCCTTTGAATTGGCGGCCGTTGATGGCGAAGCCGCGCATCATGACCCTACTCAGTTTGAAGCGACGCGCCGGGGTATCACGGTCGACCGGCGGCGGCTGTAAATCCTCGGCAAGACGTTTGGGCAGTCGTTCCTTGCCGCGTTCGCGCCGCGTGACGCGCAGGGTGAGTATGTCGAAGCGGGCGCCGGCTGGCAGCTCCGAGCCGCCCATCATGTTTCCCATCATGCCGGCCCTACGACCATCTCTCTTGCAACCGTCGCCCATGCCGTCACCCATCATGTTGTCCATCATCCCGGCCTGGTAGCTGTCGCTGAGCAGGCGCAATTCATCGCCGGGGTCGTTCGTGGATAAATCCACCCACAGATCGATGCGCTGGGCCGGCGCCAGGGTCACGTAGGGATATTGGCCTGGCGCCGCCAGCAGGCCGCCGTCGGTGCCGAGCACGGTCATGGGCCGGCCGTCGCTCCAGGCCAGCTTGTAGATGCGCGAATTGGAGCCGTTGAGGATGCGCAGTCGGTACGGCCGGGTGGCGACTTCGCGTGCGGCATCGGGGCGGCCGTTGACCAGGATGCGGTCGCCGAGAAAGCCGCGCATGCGGGTCATCATGGTGCCCATGCCGCTGCCGATATAGGTCAACTCGTTGTCGCCGGCGAAGCGGCGGTCTTGCAGTACCAGGATCATTTCCTGGTCCCCGGCCGGCAGCCCCAGGGCGCGCTCGGCCTCGTCCTCGATGACTAGCGGGCCGGCCAGGCCGGCATAGGATTGGAAGCCGACCCGCCCACCATTAGGGCCGTGCGGGTGCGGGTGGTACCAATACAGCCCAGCGCGGTCGCGCACCTCGAAGGCAACGGTCATGGCTTCGCCGGGCTTGATCGGCAGCCGCGGCTGGCCATCCACATCCGACGGCACGTGCAGGCCATGCCAATGCACGGTGGTGTCCTCCGGCAGGCCGTTCTCCAGCCGGGCGTGGAAACGCTGGCCGCGGCGTAGCCGGATCAACGGCCCGGTGTAGCTGTCGCCGACCGTGGCGAGAGTATCCGCGGGGCCGCCGCGCAGATCGGCCGTGTAGCGCCAGACCTCGCTGGGGGTGCCGTGCAGGATGGGCGCCGTGTCTGGCTGCGCACGCAGCCGCAGGTCGACATCGAAGGGGCCGTTTTCGAGGCCGTAATGGCCCGCGCCTTCGTGCTTCGTACCCGCGGCCGCGCTATCTTTACACGCCGTCAACAGGGTTGTGGGCGTCAAAGCGGTGATACCCGCAAGGCCGCCCACGCAACGCAATAGCATGCGGCGTTTAGGGTCGATCGTCGTCATCAGCTACGCAGGTACTTGATCAGCGCCACCACGGCGAGCACCAATACGCTCAACACGAGAAGCGCAAACAGCATCCAGGCGACCATCATCGGGCCACCCATCATGCCGCATTGCATCATCGATTCGTTCATCATGCCGCCGTCGCCCATGCGGCCCGGGCCGGTCTGTCCCGCGGCAGGGGCTGTCCCCACGATGGCGCCCAGCAGGCTCAACAGCAATGCTACGAATAGTTTCATGGTGTTTTCCATGCTTTTGGCCGGTAGCGATTTAGATGTCGTGCCGTACTTGTCATTCAAAATTACTCTGGCGTGCCCGGCCAGCGGTGGGGATGCAGGCAGTCCGAGCCGGGACTCAGCGATCCGGCCGAGACGCTCACCCGCGGTATTTTGTATGCGCCCACATCAGTGATGCGGCGCCCGTTATGATCCAGACATCGGCCAGGTTGAATGCCGGCCAGTGATACTGTGCGTAATGGAAATCGAGAAAGTCGACGACATGGCCGCGTAGCAGGCGATCCGTCAAGTTGCCCAGCGCACCGCCTAAAATCGCACTGAGCGCGATCGCTTGACCTTGCGAAGCCACTCCGCGCCACAGCCAGCCCAGCAGCGAGGCTGATATAACGACGGCGACACCGATCAGGAATGCCCGCTGCCACCCACCGGCATCGGCCAGAAAGCTGAATGCAGCACCCGTATTGTGTAGAAGTGTCCAGTTAAAAAATTCTGTGACGGCTCTGCGCTCGCCATAGTCAAGATAGATACTGGCCGCATACTTGGTCACCTGATCCACGACCAGTAGCGCAAAGGTCAACCACAACCAGCGCAGCCTGCCGCGCGGGGTCAGTGCGTTCTCCTTGCTCACTATCGAACGCGTAGACACCAGACACTCCCCTGGCGCCCTTGTTCTGCCGCACGCACCGTAGTACGTCGGCAGACGTTCATGTTGCCGGCACCGATTGCCACGTCAAGGCGCTTCCGATGGCGATGATGCCTCAAGTTCGGCTCGGGTTTTACGCGCGTCCTTGAGGATGCGGATACCGCCGAGCAGCACGATGATTCCGACGACAAGACCGATGATGAGGTCAGGAAAACGGCTATCGAGGAAGTAGACAAGCGCGCCGCCGACAATGACGCCAACATTGGCAATCACGTCATTGGCCGAAAAGATCCAACTGGCGCGCATATGGACGCCGCCTTCCCGATGGCGGGCGATGATGAGCAAACACGTGATATTCGCGACAAGTGCCGCCAAGCCCATCGC
>NZ_CAXGSH010000169.1:0-3374 GCF_964012375.1 uncultured Salinisphaera sp. | reverse complement strand
GGTGCGGGCTCTGGATGTCCAGCAAGTACGGATAGAACGATTTGGTCGTTCTGCTTGGGTTGGCGTAGACGTCGAACTGGGCCACTAAAACGACCGGAAGTCGTCGCCGAAGCAGCCATGTTGCTCAACGAATTCATTGTAGCTTTTGATAGCGGCCTGGTTTTCTTCCGCCCATTGAGACGCCCGGCGTTTCGCAAGCTCTTCTTTCAAGGCCTTTTCCAGGGTCGCCGAGAGGTTGATGTTCAACGCTCGGCTTTTTGTCAGCAGGTCGCTATTGACCGATAGGTTGGTGGCTTTTCTCGGAGCGGCTTTATCGTAGAGCTCTGGCATAAATGTCTCCACAGGTGGCATTACGGTTTTATAAATGCTATGCGCATTGTGGCGCGCATTCAAAAGCATTTAACGGGTGTGTTCTGCGCCTGAAGGGTCTTTGTCAGACGCTCTAACAATGCTGAGAGGCAGATGTGAGCCGCGCACCTATCAACAAGCGTGAATCGGCGCCGCGAGATGCCGGCAACGCCAACAAGTCGCAAAGAATCGAAGGCTGCGCATAGCTCGCCATAGCCCCAGCGGCACGTCCACTGAAACCGAACTTGTGCGAGCACGCATACTGGCCCCATGGAATTGACCTTCATTGGCGGCGCGGACGGTGTCACGGGCTCGGCCAGCCTGCTGACGGATACGCGTCTGGGGCTGCGTGCGCTTGTGGATTGCGGGGCGCATGCCGAGCGCGAGCTGGTGCGGCCCGACGGGGCGCCGCGGCTGGGTTTCGATGCGCGGATGTTGAGTTGTGTGTTTTTGACCCATGCCCATCGCGACCATTGCGGGCGGCTGCCGCAGCTGCATCGGGCCGGGTTTCGCGGGCCGGTGTATTGCACCGAAGCCACGGCGGCGATGACGCGTATCGCGTTGATGGATGCCGCCAAATTTTCGCGCGAGTATGACGCGGACGATGTCGAGATGATCGACTTCCAGCCGCTCGATCGCCGGGCCGATTTCAAGTTCGGCCAGCCCATGCGGTTGCACGGCGTTGCGGTTACCTTTCATCGCAGCGCGCATATTCTCGGCGCGGTGGCGCTTACGATTGCCTGGCGCAGCCGCACGAGCACGCGGCGCTCGATCTGTTTCAGCGGGGATATCGGCGGCAATACGCCGGGTAATCCGTATCAATCGCTGTTGGCCGGTCAGCAAACGCCCGGCGCGGTGGATTATATGGTGGTGGAATCCACTCGCGGCGCCGAACCGGCGCGCCCTGCGCACTATAAATCGGCCGCCGGCCGCGAGCAGGCCTGGGCCGATGTGTTTGCCGATAGCGACGCACGCGGTGGCGGGCCGGTGGTGGTGCCGTGTTTCGCCATGCACCGGGCGCAAGAGCTGTGGTTCGATCTTCATCGCGTGCTGCGACATACCGCGGCCGGCGCGCCGGATGCGGCCGGTCGGCCGCGCTGGCTGTCGATGGATGCCCCGCTGGCAGCGCGTATGACCGATGTTTATGCCGAGCTGCTGACGCGGCGCAACGAACAGGGCGAGCAATCGCCCTGGCGTAATCCGACGTTGGCCGACCGGCTGTGGCTGGCCGATGAGGCCGCGGTCGATGCGTATCTCGTGGACCTATGGGCGCGGGTGGGCCGCAATCGGGCCCCCGGCGGTACGTTGCGTGCGATGCATGACCCCGAGCTGTCGCGCGTGGTTGCCCTGGCGGGCAGCGGTATGTGCGAGGGTGGGCGCATCGTGGATTTCATTACCGATCAGATCGGTAACCCGGCGGCCACGATCGTGCTCTGCGGTTATGCGCCGCCCGAAACAGGGGCGGGGCGGCTGCGACGCTTGATCGCAGGCGACTGGCCGAGCGATACGCCACTTGTGCTCGGCAAAGCCCGTATCGACCCGGCCCGTATTCAGGCACGGCTCGTGGATTTTGGCGACTACTATTCCGGCCACGGCGATATCGACGCGCTATGTCGGTTCGTATTCGAAATCGATGAGCCGGCGCCGGCGGCGACGGTGTTTCTCAACCACGGGGATAGCGCGATGCGTGCCGGCTTCGCGGCCGCGTTGCATGCGCGCGCGGCGACGAAGCAGCCGGGCGATCGGCCGCTAGCCGACGTCGTGCTGCCGGGCACAGGCGAGCAACACGATCTCGACGCGGCCGACCAGAACGCCCAGGCGATCCGTGCGCGATTAAGGGCGCAGGCGCTGGCCAGCCTGCGCCGTGCCGACTAGCGCGGGGCAGGATCGGGTTTCAAACCGCTAGTTGAGCAGCGCTCGTTGAATTTCGGTGTGCGGTCTGGAAGCAGCGCATGAAGCGGGTCGAGCTGGGACTGCGAGCCAGTCCGGCAAGAATCGAGCACCGGCGTGATAGGCACAGTTGCGCAATGGGCGCGGGATACCAGGGCGACATCCATGCGGGCGCCGGGTTTAGGCCCACAGGCTATGCCGCGACGCCGACCCCGGGGCGCTTGAGCGCAATTCTGAAGAGGGCGTACTAGCGCGCGTCCGGTTCCGGGTCGTGCCAGCCAATCCGCCCGAGCCCGGGCCACTTGATCGCCAGGTCGGCCGGGTCGATGCCCCAGACCAGACCGAACAGGTTGATCTCGATGCCTTCGTCCCAGGCAGCGAGCACCCCCATCGCACCGAACAGCGATAGCTGATAGCCGGTTGCGCTCGGCGCCCGCGCGAAGACCGTATCTTGCAGATAGTCCTTGCCGATCGCGGTGGGCGGCAGCTCGACCTCTAGCGCCGGTACATGCCGTATCAGCCAGGCAACGAAGGTATTGCTGTTGGGGCCCGGCCATATTCGATAGACGTCGTAGGGGTAGTTGGCCACGGCCGTTTCGATCTGGGCAATCGCCTCGGCCGCCTGCGCCCCACGCAGGTCGAGCAGGCGCTGCGGCATGGCGCCGACCCAGCGCCGGTCCGGGATATCGGTGCGCGAGCTCAAGGGCGGATGATTCCAGCCGGCGACCTGGTGCACGGTGTAGTGATCGGCACCCGCGGCCTTGGTGGCCACCCATGTATGCACCGCAAAGATGCCGCGCCAGCTGAATGCCCGGGCGGCGTAGACCTGCACCACCGCCCGCGGCTCGCTGGAAGGCGCCGGCGCCAGCTGCGCCGAGCTGCGATCGGCATCGCGCCAGTTCTGGCCCATGCGCAGTTCGTCGCTGGCCAGCATGAGCACCGGCCCGGATGCCACGAGCACAACCGCGGCGATGAAAACGAGCAGCCCGCGTTTCATGCGCCGAGCGTTTTCATTCTATTAAGGAAGCTCTGCATAACCTGTCGCGGTCGCGCCGGCGTGCTTTGCGCGCGATTGACAAGGAAGTGAGAGCGTAGCGTGCCCAAGCCAAAAACAAGTGGCACGGTAGCGAACACTG
>NZ_CAXGSH010000168.1:0-3377 GCF_964012375.1 uncultured Salinisphaera sp. | reverse complement strand
CGAGTCCTGGCGGCGCACGAATACAGCCTGTACGACGACGCGCTTGTTATCGCCAATCCGCCCGAGGCGTTTACGCTCACGGTCGAGAATACGATCGACCCGGAACACAACCTGTCGCTGGAAGGCTTCTATCGGTCCGGCGATATCCTGTGTACCCAGTGCGAGGCCAACGGCTTTTCCCGAATCACCTATTTCCCGGATCGGCCCGACGTGATGGCCCGCTATACCACCCGTATCAGCGCCGATGCGGGCGAATACCCGGTACTGCTGGCCAACGGCAACTGCGTTCAGCAGGGCGGCCTGGATGACGGGCGCCACTACGCCGTGTTCGAAGACCCCTACGCCAAGCCCTGTTATCTGTTCGCCATGGTGGCAGGCGATCTGGGCATGATTCGCGACAGCTATACGACCACCTCCGGGCGCGTGGTGGATCTGCGGCTGTATACCGAGCACGGCAACGAGGATCAGTGCCATCACGCCATGGCTTCGCTCAAGCAGGCGATGGCCTGGGATGAAGATACCTACGGACTGGAATACGACCTGGACAGCTATGTCACCGTGGCCGTGGGCAGCTTCAACATGGGTGCCATGGAGAACAAGGGCCTGAACGTGTTCAACACGGCCTGCATATTCGCCCGTGCCGATACCGCCACCGACAGCGATTTCGCGCTCGTGCGCGATGTCGTGGCCCACGAATATTTCCATAACTACACCGGCAACCGCGTGACCTGCCGCGATTGGTTCCAGCTGTCGTTGAAGGAGGGCCTCACGGTCTATCGCGAGCATCAGTTCGCCATCGATCAGGGCTCGCCGGGGGTGACCCGAATCCGGCAGGTGCGCGCCATGCGCGAGATCCAGTTTCCCGAGGACGGTGGCCCGCGTGCGCACCCGGTACGCCCGGACTCCTATGTGGAAATGAACAACTTCTACACCATCACCGTCTATGAAAAGGGCGGCGAGGTGATCCGCATGATCGCGCAGATGGCGGGGCGCGAGGCGTTCATTACCGCGGTACGCCATTATCTGGACAAGCACGATGGCCAGGCCGTGACCATCGAGGATTTCGTGGTGGCCATGGAAGAATCCACCGGCCTCGACCTGGCCCAGTTTCGGCACTGGTACGCCCAGGCGGGCACGCCGCGCGTACGCGTGACCACGTCTTTCGACCAGGGTCGACTACAGCTGACGTTGGCACAGCATACGCCGGCCACGCCCGGCCAGGCCGACAAGCCGCTGTTCGATATCCCGGTTGAAGTCGCCCTGTTCGACAGTGCCGGCGCAGCCGTGCGCGAACCCGAGGTGCTGCGCCTGAACGACGCCGAAAAAACCTGGACGTTCGACGGTTTTGCCGACGAGCCCACGGTATCGGCGCTGCGCGGCTTCACTGCGCCGGTACGCCTGGAATACGACCAGCACGAGCAGGCGCTGGCACGGCTGATGGCCCACGACAGCGACCCGGTCTGCCGCTGGGACGCGGCCCAGGCGCTGTATCTGAAAACGCTGGTCGCCGATGTCGAGTCGCGCCGTGAGGGCGGGGCGGCGGTGACCGCCCCGGAGCTGCTGTTCGAAGCGATCGAGACGCTGCTCAACCATCCGCCGGCCGATCTCGAGCTGCTTGCCGAAATGCTGACCCTGCCCAGCGAGGCGATGCTGGGCGAACAGTTCGATACGATCGACATATTCGCTATCGACGCGGCGCGTCGCGATCTCAAACGGGCGATCGCCACGCGCTTCGCGGCGCGCTTCGAAGCACTCGCCGATACGCATGCCGCCGAGCAGGCCTATGCCTTCGATGTGGCCGAGGCCGGGCGCCGGCGCGTGTTGGCGCTGGCGCTCGATTATCTGGCGGCCATCGAGGCCCCGGGGATCGCGGCCCGCGCGGCCCGGCTGTATGACAGCGCCGACAACATGACCGATCGCATGGCCGCGCTGGAGACGCTGCGCGATCTGCAATCGCCCGAGCGCGACCGTGTGCTCACGGATTTCGCCGGTCAGTGGGCCGAGTATCCGCTGGTCATGGATAAATGGCTGCGGCTGCAGGCCACCACGCGCCGCGACGACAGCGTTGAGCATGTGCGTGGGCTGTTGGCCGACAGCCGCTTCGATTTCACCAATCCGAATCGTATCCGGGCGCTGCTGGGCGGTTTCGTGCGCGGCAATCGGGTCGGTTTCCATCGCGCCGATGGCGCCGGATATGCGCTCATCGCCGATGAAATACTGCGTCTGGACGGGCTCAATCCCCAGCTGGCCGCCGCGCTGGCGGGCATGCTGACGAACTGGGCCCGTCATGTGCCGGCTCAAGCCGAGGGCATGCGCGCCGCGCTCGCGCGTATCGCTGAGGCCGACTTGTCACACAACAGCCGCGAGATCGTGGCGACCGGGCTCGAATACGCCGAAGCGGGCTGAGGTTTGGGGCGTGCGGTGCGCGCCGTCATATTGCTGTAATATTGAGTGCCTAGCGTTACGGCGTCGTAATCCATGAGACCCAACGTAATGCAGCACAAGCATGTTCTGATCGTCGAGGACGAAGCGCCGATCCGCGACATGATTCGCTTCGCTCTGGAGCGGGCCGATTTCGCCGTCAGTGAAGCAGAAGATGCGCAGGCAGCACGTCTTGCCATGGCCGAGCGGCGGCCGGATCTCGTTTTGCTCGACTGGATGCTGCCCGGTGTCTCGGGGGCGGAGTTCGCCCGCGAACTGCGGCGCGACGAGCTGACCGCCCAGCTACCGGTGATCATGGTCACCGCGCGTGTCGATGCCGACGACCGAGTACGCGGGCTCAACCTCGGCGCCGACGATTACATTACCAAGCCGTTCTCCTCTTCCGAACTGGTCGCCCGCGTGCGCGCGGTCCTGCGCCGCAGTCTGCCCGGCGGCGAAGATGAAACGCTGGAACTGGACGGGCTGATTCTGGACGCGGCCAGCCAGCGCGTGGCCGCCGGTGATTCGCCGGTCAAGCTCGGTCCCACGGAATACCGGCTGCTGCGCTTCTTCATGAGCAACCCCGAGCGCGTATATACGCGAGAGCAGATGCTCGACCGGGTGTGGGGCCAGAACGTGTTTGTCGAAGAACGCACCGTGGATGTGCATATCCGACGGCTGCGCAAAGCGTTGGCGCCCTTCGGTTTCGACCACTTCATCCAGACCGTGCGAGGCAGCGGTTATCGATTCTCGAGCAAGGCCATCTAGGGCGTGTCGTCATGAGATATGACGTCGCATTGCCCGCGCCGGGCGCGCCCGGCGCGGGCAACCTCCAACGAATAACGATCGGTCGACGGCCAAGCCCCGGCAATCCTGCGTTATCGCTCGCTTACGTGGAACGACCACGCGACGCTCGCGATGCCTTGTCTTGCCGCGGCTTGGCCGCCGATGCGCCG
>NZ_CAXGSH010000167.1:0-3423 GCF_964012375.1 uncultured Salinisphaera sp. | reverse complement strand
CACCGTCTGTGAGGACTCGAACGCGATCCGCGAGAGGTTATGCAGAGCTTCCCTATTTATGGTCGAACCCTGCATCGGCGCGGCAAGATTACCGGCCGGTACGCGAGCCCAGCCCGGCAATAACAGTCGCAGCAGCGCGTCGGGCGGCTGCGAGAATACGCCATTAGAAACAGCGACCAGGCGAGATTAAAAGTCATGCAACGAACTCAACGACGTTCGGAATCGATCTGCGATGCGTATTCCTAAGACCACTCTGGAACAGTGGCGTGTACTGCAGGCCATCGTTGAATACGGCGGCTTTGCCCAGGCTGCTGAACGCCTCAATCGCAGCCAGTCGGCGGTGAGCTATGCCGTGGCTCGTTTGCAGGAGCGCGCCGGCGTTGACCTGCTCGTAATCGACGGCCGCAAAGCGCAACTCACCGATGCCGGGCGTAGCCTGCTGGCTGAAGCCGTGCCGCTGGTCGACGAACTGCTGCGCATCGAACAACGCGCGCTGGCCCTGACCGAAACCCAGGCCAGCGTGCGCCTGCATGTGGACAGCATCTATCCGCGCAGCAAACTGTTTGCCGCGCTACGCGCCTTCAGCGCCGCTTACCCGCAGGTCGAGATCGATCTACGCGAAGCGACAAGGCTGGCCGCATACGGCGAACCGGGTTTCGATCTGGCAATCGTTGCATGGGCGCCTGCCCGGACAGACCAGCGCCATCTACTGGATGTCGACATGCTGGCCCTGGCCTGCCCCGCACATGCGCTGCACCACCGAAGCGGCCGCCCCCTGTCGGCGTCCACCCTGGCCGGGCATCGCTGTGTATCGATTACCGGCGAAGGCGCATCGGCCAAGGCAGCCACGCTGGCGCCAGCGAACGGCCGTGTCTGGCAGGTCAACACTCTTGAAGCCGCGGTCGAGGCCGTGGCCAGCGGGCTGTGCTGGGGCTGGTTGCCGGCGCATCTGGCCGCGCCCTATGTCGACGCCGGGCAGCTGGTGCCGCTGGCCGTGTCCGGCCCTGCCCGGCGTCCGATCCCACTGGCGCTCTGCTATGCCGACGAAGCCGACGCGGGTACGGCGACCCGTGCACTCGCCCAGCTGCTGCGCGACGCCTAGGGCAGCAGCGCTAGTTGCGACGGTCGGCATAGCCTTCCGGCAGTTGATCCGGCGCCTGTGCAACCACGCTTTCGTCATCCACGTCGCAGCGCTCCAGAAAGGTGACCGTGGCGAACTCGTCGATGACCAGGGTGGGATACGTCGGGCCAGCGTCGCGATATTCCAGCATGGTTTCCAGGTGGTCATTCTGATAACAGACCGTCTTCTCGGGCGCATCAGCGACCCAGCGCGGGAAAAAGATCACACCGTGCAGATGGCGCTCGGCAAAATTCACCGCCACGCTTACCGAGGTGCCGGTCGGCTCGTTCCACGACACTTTGCACACGTCGTCCGACAAACGCGCCAGATGCACCGCCTGATCGCGAACCCAGCGGCCGCCCACCATGCCGCTATGAATACGGTAGTCGATCGTGCGGGCATTCTTGATGTACATCTCGTACTGCCAGCCGTTGTCGTAGGTGTAGATGAAATGGCGGCCGACGAAGGCTGCGAGCGCATCCGGCTGGGTGGATTCGAAAGATTCTTCGGTGATCATGGGGTCCATCCCGTAGTCGAGAAATCGAACCTCATGATCGACCCGCTTATCGAATATAAAAAGCGCGGATTCTGCGGCTTTTAAATCGAAAAATTAGATATGTCAGAGATCGCGGTTCAAGCGGCGAATAACCCGACCCACGCTCAAGCCCTGGACCACGATCGAAAACAACACCACGCAATAGGTGATCGTGAGGATCGTATCGCGCGCTTCGCCGGGCGGTAGCGCCAAAGCCAGGGCCACCGAAATACCGCCGCGCAGCCCCGCCCAGGTCAGCAGCGCGCTGGCGTTATCGCCCAGACGATGCCAGGGGCGCACCAGCTGCAGGGCCATGCTTACGCAGCCGTAGCGGGTGATCAGCACCAACGGAATCGCGCAGACGCCCGCCAGCAGATAGCGCCCGTCGAGGGTGATATGAACCATCTCCAGGCCGATCATCACGAACAACACGGTGTTGAGGATTTCGTCGACGATTTCCCAGAAGGTGTCCAAATGCGCTCGGGTGGTGTCGCTCATGGCGAATAGGCGCCCGTGGTTACCCACCAGCAGGCCGGCGATGACCATGGCGATCGGCCCCGAGGCATGCAGCACCAGCGCCAGCTGATAGCCGCCCAGCACCACGGCCAGGGTGACCAGAATCTCCACCTGGTGATCGTCCATGCGGCGCAGCATCCAGAAGGCCAGCCCGCCCAGGGCCAGACCGAGCAACGCACCGCCGACCACTTCCTGGACGAACAACAGCGCGATTTCGCCCGCGCCCTCCACATGGCCGGCCCCGGTCAGGCCAAGCAGGGCCAGAAAGACGACCACGGCCACGCCGTCGTTGAACAGCGACTCGCCGGTGATATTGGTTTCAAGCTCCTGCGATACCCCGGCCTGCTTGAGCAGGGCGAGCACGGCGATGGGATCGGTGGGCGTGATCAGCGCGCCGAACAGCAGGCAATAGACAAAGCTCAGCTCAAAACCCAGATACGGCACGAGCAGATAGGTCACGCAGCCGATGATCGCGGTGGACAGCACCACCCCCACCGATGCCAGCACGCCGATGGAAAAGCGATGCTTCCACAGATCGCCCAGGTTGACCTGCAATGCACCAGCGAACAGCAGAAAGCTGAGCATGCCGTCCATCAACGTTCGATTGAAGTCGATGGCCAGCCACCAGCTGCCGGTTTGTTCGCGAACCGCCAGAACACCGAAGTAATCCGCGGCGACCAGTGCGGCCGACACCATCAAGCTGAGCAGCATCACGCCGATGGTGGTCGGCAGGCCGACGAGGCGATAATTGACGAACGCGAGCACCGCGGCCAGCGATACCACGATGGCGCTAATCTGTAGCAGACCCACGGCCTGTCCCCCGGCAAAAACGCGACAGGATAGCGCGTTGTCTCACGACCTCGATATCGAATCCAGACGGTAAACCCGCGCCGCGGTATCGAAGAACAGCGCGTTCTTTTCGTCTTCCGAACAGCCGCGTGCCAGATACTTGAAGGCGTTCCAGAGCGTGGCGTAATCGCAGGTGAAGTGATCGACCGGGAAGTTGCTCTCGAACATACAGCGCGTCGCGCCGAAGGCTTCGATACAGGTTTCGATATACGGTGCCCAGGCCTGCGCGAGCGACTCGTGCGAGTCGGGGCGTTGGTCGTAGGACCACTCGAAGCCGGCAAACGGCATCGCCAGCCCGCCGAGTTTGACGACCACATTGTCGCAGGCCGCCAGTGCCTGGATCTGGGCGCGCCATTCGTCGAAGCGGGTATCGCGCTGACCCGCATACGCACCGATACCGACC
>NZ_CAXGSH010000166.1:0-3538 GCF_964012375.1 uncultured Salinisphaera sp. | reverse complement strand
CTCCGGGCCCGCGGCGTTGTTTTCGCCCGCCGCAGTGCCGGCCAGCCGGTCGGCGAGGACACCGGCGTGGTGCTGGCCGATACGCTGGGTGAAGTGCCGCTGTTCTACGCCGCGGCGAGCGTGGTACTGGTCGGTGGTAGCCTCGTGCCCGGGATCGACGGGCACAACGTACTTGAAGCCGCCGCACTTGCGCGCCCGTTGTGCGTGGGCGCCTACGTACGTGAGTGGCAGGACATCGTCGATGCGTTGGTCGCCGTTGAAGCCGCCTCAATCTGCGATACGACGGCGTCACTGGTGGCAACGCTCGATGGCTGGCTGGCCGATCCGGCGCGCGCCGCGGCCTCAGGTCGAGCGGGCCGGCGCCTGGTCGACGAGCGCTCGGGCGCGCTTGAGCGCAGCATGCACATGATCGAAAAGATGGCCGGCGATACGGTCTAGCGCACCACTATCCGTGCGCCGCGCGTCATGATATAGACAGCGGTGGCGCGGTGCTGATTACAACCCAGGGGAACCAGATGTTTGAACGTTTGCTCAGCCGGGCGTATGCCCGATCGTTAATAACGGCGGCCGTGGTCGCCAGCTTGAGCGCCTGCGGCAGCGGTGGCGGCGGCTCGGGCTCCGACGATGGCGGCAGCAGCGGTGGTGGTGGCGGTAACGCGGGCGGTGGAACGACGGTTCCGGACCCCGATTTCGCCAGCGTTCGCGGACTGACTGCGGATGGCGTAATGCAGGATCCCGAAAACGCGGCGATCTACCAGAGCCCGGACGACAGCCGGATCATCGATATTTACGTCGAGATCGACCCGCCCGTAGGCGATATCTGTCGCGGCGATGATCCGACCACGCCCGAAGATGAAGAGAACTACGACGGCTGTACCCTCGCCGATCTCGACCAGGATAACGATGGCAGCGACGCGTTCGATCCGGAGCTTTCGGGCACGGTCCGTATCGGCAGCCTCGCAGCGGGGGGCGACCTGACCTTCCGCTCGGACGAGATCGAGGTGCGCGGCGCCTCCAGCCGCGAAGCCCAACAAAAATCGTACAAGGTGGAGTTCGAAGACGGCAACTGGTTCGGCATGGAGCGGCTCCAGCTCAACAAGCATCCCTACGACCTGAGCCGGATTCGCAACAAGCTGTCCTTCGATCTATTCAAGCAGATCGAGAATTTCCCGAGCCTGCGCACGCAGTTCGTGCATGTCTACGTAAAAGAAGAAAACGACGCCGACTATCAGGACGGTGGTCTGTTCACCAACATCGAGTACATGGACGACGACTGGGCGGACAATCACGGCCAGGAAGAGATTTCCAATATATTCAAGGCGGAGCAGTTCTCCTTCCAATCGCTTGAGGAGACGCCCGAGCTTGAACAAGATGTCGGCTCCGATGCTTTCGAAGCCGTGCTCGAATCCAAGGGCGAGGATGAAAGCACCGAGACGCTCATCGCCATGCTCAATGCGCTCAACGATGACGACGTGCCGTTCGATAACGTGCTCAAACAGTACTTCCAGGCCGACAACTTTCGTACCTGGCTGGGCATCAATATCCTGTTGTCCAACGACGATACGAATTCGCAGAATTTCTATCTGTATCGGCCGAGCCAGATCGACAACTTCTATTTCACCCCGTGGGACTACGACGGCGCCTGGGATTTCTTCGGCCAGCCGGCAGAGCAGCTCGATTTCCCGCAGCGCCCGCGCTGGACGCAGGGTATCGCCAACTGGTGGGCCATGCCGTTGGTCAGCCGCTACGTGCGTAACGGCGGCATTCCGGCGCTAGAGGCCAAACTGGACGCCCTTCAAGCCGGCGCGCTTGCCCCGGCGAACGTGCAGACATTGATCGACAGCTATCCGATCGACGAGATCGTTCAGGTGTTGATAAACCAGCAAGGCCCCGATCTGGATGGTCTGCCGACCGTGAACGATGGCCGAAGCGCGGAGCCACAGATACGCCAAGAAATAGAGCGTCTGCCGGGCACGATCGCCGCCGCGCGCGAAGAGTTCGACAGTACGCTGGATCGTCCGATGCCGGTGTATACCGCGGCCTTGCTGGAAAACGGCAACGTGGTCTTGCGCTGGGACGAGTCGTATGACATTCAGAACAAGGGCTTGCGCTACGACGTGCGTCTGGCGACCAGCCCGGTGCTCAACGGCACCCGCAGTGCCTGTGCCGAAGACGACGATGCCATGCCGATGCTGAATACCAACGTCGTGTTCAGCCGTGACGGTATTCAAGGGACGTCGGTGGTCCCCACGACGGCATTGACGCCCGGCCAGCGCTACTATGCCCAGGTCATCGTGCGCGACGGCGACGGCTATTGCCAGAGTTCTTTTGATGAATACTACGATTCCGACGAAGACGAGACATATTACGGTGTGTTCGGCTTCACTTTTACGGGATCCGAAATCGTCACGGCCTACGATGAATAGGCCGACGCAGAATAGGCCGTAGCGAGCGCGCTCGCAGAAAAAAGGCGGGTCGGTTGACGGCCCGCCTTTTTATTTTCAGCCCAGGTGAATCAGACATATAAACGCGCGCCTTGTGCCCAGGGCTCGATCCTGGCCGCGCCGAGGCGTTTGCCCGGCCACTAATAGCGCCTCTATCCGTGGTACTTGCGAGCCAGAAGAAACCGCGTTGCCAAACGTAAGACCCGAAGGGCTCGACCTATGTCGACCTTCACAGTTGATAGCGGATATGAAAGGGTGGTGGCGGGGAACGCTTTTTATTTGGGGGCACGTGATGGCGATTGGCGTATGGATCAGTCTGATCCTGTATTTCTGCCTGATGCTGGGCATCGGCTTTTATGCGTGGCGCAAGTCCACGGCCTCGTCCGAGGAATACATGCTGGGCGGGCGAAACCTGAGCCCAGCGGTCGCCGCGCTTTCGGCCGGCGCATCGGACATGAGCGGCTGGCTGTTGCTGGGTTTGCCCGGTGCGCTCTACGCCTCGGGCCTGGTCGAGGCCTGGATCGGCATCGGGCTGTTCGTGGGCGCGTTCGTTAACTGGATCATCGTCGCACCGCGCCTGCGCGAGCAGACCGAGCGCTACGACAACAGCCTGACGATTCCCCAGTTCCTGTCCAAACGCTTTCCGTCTCGGGCGATGGCGTTGCGTACGGTCTCGGCCGTGATCATCGTGATCTTTTTTGCGGTTTATACCGCCTCGGGTCTGGTTGCCGGCGGCAAGCTGGTCCAAAGCGCGTTCGGCGACATCGTCAGTTTCGCGTCGCTGACCGACTATCAGGTAGGTGTCTGGGGTACGCTGGCAGTGGTGCTTGCATACACCGTGGTTGGCGGTTTTCTGGCCGTGAGCCTCACCGATTTCTGTCAGGGCGTGATCATGATGCTCGCGCTGGTCATCATGCCGGCGGTGGTGCTGTTCGGCAGCGGCGGCGGCGGCTTCTCGCAGGCCTCCGAAACGCTGGCCGGTGTGGACCCGAACTTCCTGTCGTTGGGCAACGGGCTGACGATCATCGGCTTTCTTTCCGCGGCGACCTGGGGCCTGGGTTATTTCGGCCAGCCCCATATCATCGTGCGCTTCA
>NZ_CAXGSH010000165.1:0-3579 GCF_964012375.1 uncultured Salinisphaera sp. | reverse complement strand
GGCGGCCGACGACACCGGCTATTCGCAAAAAGCGGGGGCGGTGGGCTATCTGCGCAAACCCGTGTCCAAGGAGGATCTGGAAACCCTTTTTGCCCGCGCCGAGGTACTCATCGGGCGGGAGGCGCGGCGCGTGCTTGTCATCGACGACGATCGCGATGCGCATACCGCGATCTCGCATCTGTTGCGCGCCGAGAGCGTCGATATCAGCGCCGTGGTCAACGGCGCCGAGGCGATCGAGCGCCTGGATGCCGAGGAATTCGACTGTGTGGTGCTCGATCTGAGCCTGCCGGACATCAGCGGTTTCGAGCTGCTCGAGCAGATCGCGCAGCGCGACGAGGCCCCGCCTGTCGTTGTCTATTCGGCGCGCGAGCTTTCCGAAGAGGAAACCCGACGCCTGCGGGTACATACCGACAGCATCGTAATCAAGGGCTCACGGGCCCAGGAGCGATTGCTCGACGAAGTGTCGCTATTCTTCCATCAGTTGCGTGAACGTCGCAGTACCACCGCGCCCGCCGTGCTCGAAGCCGGCGCCGAAGAGCAAAGCGCCGTGTCCTCGGATCTGGCCGGTCAGACCGCGCTGCTGGTCGACGACGATATGCGCAACACCTTCGCGCTGTCGCGTGCGCTGCGCGAAAAGGGGTTGAAGGTGCTCATGGCCAGCGACGGGTTCAAGGCACTCGACCAGCTGTCGGCGAACCCGCAAATCAGCATCGTACTCATGGATATC
The DNA here is from genome assembly GCF_964012375.1 of uncultured Salinisphaera sp. NCBI lineage: Bacteria > Pseudomonadati > Pseudomonadota > Gammaproteobacteria > Salinisphaerales > Salinisphaeraceae > Salinisphaera > uncultured Salinisphaera sp. The sequence continues at coordinate 2,852 of NZ_CAXGSH010000165.1, read as the reverse complement.
ATGATGCCCGGCATGGACGGCTATGAAACGATCCGCCGTATTCGTGCCATGGACGAATACGAAACCCTGCCGATTATTGCGCTTACGGCCAAGGCGATGCCGGGCGATCGCGAACGTTGTATCGAGGCCGGTGCCACCGAGTATCTTCCCAAACCGCTCGACATTCAGGCCCTGCTGGCCCTTATGGGGCAAGTGCTGTAGCTCATGGTCAAACCCAGGGATTCCGAAGCCGAACAGGCACTCGAAGCAGAAGACATAGCGCTCGAAGCGTTTATCCACGCGCTGAAACTGCGGCACGGCTACGACTTCTCTGAGTACTCGCGGGCTTCGCTCAAACGGCGCGCCCAGGAGTTGGCCCGCAAGCTCGGCGTGGAGCGTGTGGGCGATCTGATTCCGAGCACGCTCTACGAGCCGGCGCTGGTACGCGAGATCGTGTCGCATCTGTCGGTGCCGGTTTCGTCGCTGTTTCGCGACCCGGAAGTGTTTCAGGCCATGCGCAGCGAGGTGTTGCCCATGCTTGCGTCCTGGCCGCGGATCAATATCTGGCTGGCCGGCTGTGCCTACGGTGAAGAGGTCTATTCGCTTGCCATCATGCTCGCCGAGGCGGGGTTGACCCAGCGTTCCCAGATCTATGCCACGGATTTCAACGATTATGCGCTCGAGCGCGCTGCCGAAGGCATCTTCAACCGTCATAATCTGGGCGAATATCGCAGCAATTATCTGGCCTCGGGCGGCACGGCGCGGCTGTCGGACTACTACCATGCTCGCTACAACCTCATTCGAATGCGGCGAGAGCTGCTGGAAAAGGTGGTATTCGCCCATCACAACCTGGTCACCGACGGCGTATTCGCCGAAGCCCAGCTGATCATGTGTCGCAATGTGCTTATCTATTTCACGCAGCCGCTCAAGGACCGGGTTCTGACGCTGTTCGCGGACAGCCTGGTGCGTGGCGGCTTCCTGGTGCTGGGTAACAAGGAGGCCTTGAGTCCGAGCTCTCCCGCGGCCGAGCGTTTCGAGCTGGTCAGCGCCAACGAACGAATCTACCGACTCAAGCGGGACTGGGCATGAGCGATGCCGATTACGCGGCCCTGGTGATTGGCGGCTCGGCGGGCAGTCTCGAAGTGGTCTGCCGGCTGCTCGAAGGGCTGGACGCATCGACGCGCCTGGCGGTCGTGATTTGTCTGCACACCGCCAGCCGCGACCTGGACGAGCTCTGCGAGGTGCTGGGGCGACATACCACGTTGCCGGTGGTCGAAGCCGGCGAGGGCACGGCCGTGGCCGCGAACCGGGTACACGTCGCCAGCGGCGGCTATCATCTGCTGGTCGAACGCACGGCCACGTTCGCACTGTGTGCCGGCCCTAGAATTCAGTATGCACGGCCGAGTATCGATGTATTATTCGAAGCGATGGCCGATACATATCGGCGGCATCTGGTCGGCATACTGCTCTCCGGGGCCAACGCCGACGGGGCGGCGGGCCTGAGGGCGATTCATCGCCTGGGCGGGCTGACCATCGTCCAGAGCCCCGATACGGCGAGCGCGCCTGATATGCCGCGTGCCGCGCTCAGGCTGTTCGAGCCCGATCGACAGCACACGCCCAGCCAGCTCATAGAGGCAGTGCGGGTAATTTCACGGCTTGCACGGTAATAGCATGATGCCGATTGTCGATAGTCCACCCGAGCAACCACGCCCGCGCATCCTGGTTGTGGATGATCTGTACGCCAACCGCTTGGCCATGCGCCGCGTGCTGGCGACGCTCGATGTCGACGTTGTCGAAGCCGACAGCGGTAACGGCGCGCTGGCCGCCTGTATCGAAACCGAGTTCGCACTGATTCTGCTCGATGTGCAAATGCCGGGCATGGACGGCATGGAAGTCGCCGAGCTGCTGCACGGCGAAGAGTCGACCCAGCACACGCCGATCATTTTCGTTACCGCAGGCGCGACCGACGACATGGACCGGCTCAAGGGCTACGACGTGGGCGCGGTCGATTACATCACCAAACCGCTCAACCCGTCGCTGTTGTCGGCCAAGGTGCGCAACTTCATCGAGCTCTATGAAAGCCGGCGCGCGCTCAAGAAAGCCCTGGCCGAACTCGACGAGCGCAACAGCCAGCTCGAACGCGAAATCGAAGAACGGCGACGCGCCGAGGATCGCGCCCAGCAGCTGGCAACACACGATGCCTTGACCGGTTTGCCGAACCGTCTGCTGTTTCTCGATCGCCTGGCCACCAGCATGCAGCGCGCGCGGCGCAACGGCGGCATGTTCGCGCTCGGATACATGGATCTGGACGGGTTCAAACCCGTCAACGACGAGTTCGGCCACGGCGTGGGCGATATCACCCTGCAAACGATCGCCGATCGGCTCAGCGAAAACACCCGTCAGACCGATACGGTGGCACGCTTTGGCGGCGACGAGTTCGCGCTCATCCTCGAAGACATCGATAATCAGGATGCCTGTATCGCCATCTGCGAGGCGTTGCAGGCGCAGCTGAGCGGGCCCATCTCCTTGCCCTGTGCCGGCGGCTCCGGCGATATCCGTGTGGGCGTGAGTATTGGCCTGGCGTTCTATCCGGCGCACGGCAAGAACGCCGACCGCCTGATGCACAACGCGGATCGCGCGCTGTATTCGGTCAAGCTCAGCGGCAAGGGCGCCGTGCATGTTTTCAGTGCCCAGGACGATGACGAAACCGAAGTGCACGGCGCACAGATACACGCGCGCATGCGTTAGGCAAGGACGGTTTACCAGGGCCTATTGTCGCGAGATAGGCCGCCGACCGATCGTTATTCGTTGGGGGTTGCCCGTGCCGGTCGTGTTAGGGAAGCTCTGCATAAACCTCTCACGGATCGCGTTCG
>NZ_CAXGSH010000164.1:0-3652 GCF_964012375.1 uncultured Salinisphaera sp. | reverse complement strand
TGTTGCGTGTACTGCTCTTATGGGTCGGTGCCCTGTCCACCAGTGCAGCAGGACGGCGACTGCTCATGTTGAGGCGAACACGCATTGTGCACCGCGCGTTCTCCATTAAAAGGTGATGCCATGAACAAGACAACCGCAAATTCCGACGCGCTTCACCCGTGGAGCGATGACACCACTGGCGATTCCGGCATCCGCAGCGTGCGCGCCCATATCGGCGGCATGCACTGCTCGTTGTGTACCGGCACCATCGAACGGGCACTGGGTGCCAAACCCGGCGTCCAGCGGGTGGCGGTCAGCCTGACCCACGAGCAGGCGCTGGTCGAATACGACGATGGGCAGACCGACGCCGAAACCCTGATGGGCACCCTCCAGCAGATCGGCTATACCTTGAGCGATCCGCGCAAGGTCGAACCGTTCGAACGGCAGGAGCAGGCGCTTGCCATCGAGCGCAACCGCTTCCTGGCAGCGCTGACACTGAGCCTGGCCGCGGTGGGCCTGATCGTGGATACCACCAGCGCCTGGACCCTAGGCCTGTCGTCGCTGGTCTATGTCAGTCTGATTGGCTTCGGCTATGCCGTACTGCGCGGACGCGGCCACGCCACTGCATTGGCCGGCAGCGCAGGGCTGGCCGCCGGCGGGCTGATCCTGTTCGCGCTGCGCGCGAGCGGCGTGCTAGCTGGTTACGAGCCGGTGCTGGTCGCCGCGCTCGCGCTCGCCATGATGTTCGGGCTGGCCCGGCATATGCTGGTGATGGCTGTTCAGGCGCTACGCCGTGGCATTCTCAATCAACACGTACTGGTCGAGATCGGCGCCTTCGCCGGTCTGATCGGCGGGGCGATCGGGTTGGCAGCGCAACCGCCGGGTTATCCGACAGCGGCGTTTTTTGCGGTGTCGGTGATGGTGCTGACCTATCACCTGTTTTCCGAATGGCTGTCGCTGATCGTCAAGACCCGCAGCGCACAATCGGTCAAGCGGCTGCTGAATCTGCAGCCCGAGACCGCGCACGTGGTCACCGATGACGGCGAGCAGGATAAGCCCGTGGCGCAGGTTGCAGCCGGCATGACCGTGCGTGTGCGTCCTGGCGAGCGCATTCCGGTCGACGGCGAAGTGACTGACGGCGGCTCGGCGGTCGACGAATCGTTGATCACCGGCGAGCCGCTACCGGTGGAAAAAACCACCGGCGACAGCGTCGTCGGCGGGGCTATCAACAGCAACGGCACCCTGCTGATCCGGGTCACCGCCGTCGGCGACGAAAGTTTTCTGCATCAGGTGATATCCAGCGTCGAAGACGCCCGCGCGCTCAAGCCCGGCTTGCTGCATATCGTCGATCGGGTACTGCAGGTCTATACGCCAACGGTGCTCGCGATTTCCACGCTCGCTTTTCTGGGATGGGCCCTCGGGCCGCTCGCCTTCGGCGCCGATCCCGAGTTTCAGCGCGCGGTGTTCGCCGCGCTGACCGTACTGGTAATGGGCTACCCCTGCGCGGTCGGCATCTCCGCGCCGCTGTCGATCGTGCGCGGCGCCGGCGAGGCCGCGGACAAGGGCGTGCTGATGCGCACCGGCGAAGCCTTCCAGGCACTGCGCAAGATCGACGCTGTGGTTTTCGACAAGACCGGCACACTCACCGAAGGCCGGCCGGCGGTGCGTGATATTCATAACGTCGACGATCACGACGACGACACGCTGCTGGCGGTTGCCGCCGCCGTGGAAGCGGCCTCGGAGCATCCGCTGGGCCGCGCGGTGGTCGAAGCGGCACTGGAACGCGGACTGGATTTCCCCGAGATTGCCGACTTTCAGGCCGAGTCTGGCCGCGGCGTGACAGCGCAGATCGACGGCGAGACCGTGCGGGTCGGCAGTCCGGCGTTTCTGAGCGCCGCCGGCGTGGCATTGGACGCCTTGCAGGAACGCATCGATACCGCCGAACAACAGGGCCACACGGTGATTGTCGTGGCCCGCGGCGATCACTTGCTTGGCGCGATCGCGCTCGGCGATGCTCTGCGCCCCGACACCGTCGATACCATCGCCCGCTTGCACGAGTTGGGCATCCGCACCGCCATGCTCACCGGCGACAACGAGCGCACCGCTCGGTATATCGCCGAGCGCGCGGGCATCGACGATGTGTATGCCGGTGTGCTCCCCGATCAGAAGGCCGAGCGCCTGCGCGCTATGCAGCGCGACGTGCGTCTCGCCATGGTCGGCGACGGCATCAACGACGCGCCAGCGCTGATGCAGGCTGATATCGGTATCGCTATGGGCTCTGGCACCGATATCGCCATCGACGCAGCCGATATCATCATCCTCAATGGTCAGCTCGGCGCGGTGATCACAGCGTGGGAGATCAGCCGTTGGGGTTATCGCAAGATGCTGCAGAATGTCGGCTTGGCTTTCCTATTCAACGGTATCGGCATCCCATTGGCCGCCACCGGCCTGATCTACCCCGTGTGGGCGATGGTGGCCATGGCCGCCAGCGTGACCGCGATCTTCGTCAACTCACTCTGGCAACGGCCGGCGATGTTCTTTGATGCGATGGCGAGCGTGAGCGAGTAGCAACGAGCGAGCTTAATGATGGGCTTCTACAACGACGTAGTGTTACCACGGCTTTGTCATATGGCCATGCGTAATCGCCACTTGGCGCCCTATCGACGGCGTGTGTTATCCGGCGCGCAGGGCGAAGTCCTGGAAATCGGCATCGGCTCCGGCCTCAACCTGCCGTTTTACGGGCCGCATGTCCGCGGCATTTACGGCTTGGAGCCGTCACCACAATTGGTTCGTATCGCGCGACGCGCGGCGGAGCACTCCGACCGGCCGGTTGCGCTGATCGAGGGCTCGGCAGAAGCCATTCCGTTTGATGACAAGAGCCTCGATACGATCGTGACGACCTGGACGCTGTGCAGCATCCCGCATGCGGATCGGGCGCTGGCGGAAATGCGCCGCGTGCTCAAACCAGGCGGCCAGCTTCTATTCGTCGAACATGGCTTAGGGCCGGAGGCAGCCGTGGCCCAATGGCAGCGCCGCCTGACGCCTTTCTGGTCGAAGATCAGCGGCGGCTGTCACCTGGATCGCCCGATCCAGGCATTGATCGCACAAGCCGGCTTTGACTGTACACATCTCGAAACCGGCTACATGAAAGGTCCAAAGCCCATGACCTATATGTATGAAGGCCGGGCCGTTCCGAAATAGACGCCGCATTATTCACCCGGTTGTCTGAAGAAATAACGACTCCGTACCCCACTCCGGGTGTTGTTTACGGCAGATTTGTGGCCTATATTGAAATTATGAAGTCCACCGTGCTCCACGCGCTGATCTCGATGCTGGTGTTCACCAGCGTGCTGGCCAGTCCAGCGGTCATGGCGTGGACAATGCCGGCCGAGGCTACGGCAAGCGATTGCACGTTGTGTCAGGCCGACACCGCGAAGTCGCAGCATTCCACCGCGGCGACTTCGACTTGCGCAGTGGCCATCTGCGGCATGATGGCTGATGTTGCGCATAATACGGCCGGGATCACGCCCCAGCCGCCCGCGGTACCCACGTTTCATATCGAAACGCATTTGGGCCGCCAACTCGAGGGGCCCGACCCTTTTCCCCCGCGAGCTATCCACGCTTGATCTGACTGACGCCTGAGCGCGTCACAAACTCCGGCTGAGCTTACACA
>NZ_CAXGSH010000163.1:0-3948 GCF_964012375.1 uncultured Salinisphaera sp. | reverse complement strand
AACAGCGGACTACGCCGGTTTTCTAGGGCTTGTTACTTTTGTAACTCTTTTCCGATGCCCTCACGGATTCTAGAATACTCGCAGACTCAGGCGGATTTTGCCCGCCGTCCCTCGTGTCTCGGTCGCTTGTGGCTACGCCGCTTTGCCGGCGACAACGGCCAGCAATATGGGTGGCAAACTGTCGGATCGCCTTGGGGACGCCATTACGGCAGGAAAGCCGCCCACCGCAAGGTCGGGCGGCTTTTTTTTGTCCGATCTTTCAGTGCCTGTCCGGCGGCCGGTCCAGCCCTTGGCTTTTCCGAGCGCCCTGCGCTAACAGCCTGAAACGCATCGGCAAGCGGGAATTCGCCCTGTATAAGCCAGCGCGCGATTGCGCGTCCTGGCGCGGGTATATGCGACTTATTGCCACCGCGCACCGCATCGACACCTGCGCGGCGACCACGCTAGATTGATCTTGTTAATCCACGCCGACGCCTTGCAGCAATGGACTATTCCCGCCCGAGCCAGATCGACGAGCCCGCCTATCGCGGCGTACTCGAAACCTACCGCTGCGACGAGGCCACGCAGATCAATCGGCTGCTCGAAATCGCGCGGCTATCGACCCACACCAGCCGACGCGTGGAAGCCGAAGCCGGCAAGCTCGTCCAGGCCGTGCGCAAGAAGAATGCCCACGGCAGCGGCATCGACGCCTTCATGCACGAGTACGAGCTGTCCAGCCAGGAGGGTGTGGTGCTGATGTGTCTGGCCGAAGCCCTGCTGCGCATTCCCGATGCGACCACGGTCGATCGGCTCATCGATGACAAGATTGGCGGCTCGAACTGGGAATCGCATCTGGGCGAATCGAAATCCTGGTTCGTGAATGCTTCCACCTGGGGCTTGATGCTGACGGGGCGAATCCTGCGCTACGAGGATGCGCCCCAGCGCAATTTCCGCAGCGTGCTGCAACGACTGGTCAAACGCAGCGGCGAGCCGTTCATCCGCCAGGCGGTCAGCCAGGCGATGCGCATCATGGGTCGGCAATTCGTGATGGGGCGCACCATCGAAGAAGCGATCAGCAACGCCCGATCGCTGGAAAAACGCGGCTATACCTATTCCTATGACATGCTCGGCGAAGCCGCGCGTACCGATCGCGACGCCCAGCGCTATTTCGACGACTACTGGCACGCTATTGAAGAATGCGGCAAGGCCAGCCGTGGCCTGGGCCCGGAAAAATCGCCGGGCGTGTCGGTCAAACTGTCGGCGCTGCATGCCCGCTACGAACTCAGCCATCGGGTACGCGTCCACAAGGAGCTGCTTCCGCGACTGCTCAAGCTTGCGCGCCTGGCCGCAAAGCACGACATCAACATGACCATCGACGCGGAAGAAGCCGCGCGCCTGGATCTGTCGCTGGAGCTGTTCGCCTGCGTATCGCAGGAACAGGACCTCGCCGACTGGCAGGGCCTCGGCCTGGCGGTACAGGCCTATCAGAAGCGCGCGCTCGACGTGATCGACTGGCTCGCCGACCTGGGCCGACGCCACAACCGTCGCATCATGATCCGGCTGGTCAAGGGCGCCTATTGGGATACCGAGATCAAGCGTGCCCAGGAAGCCGGCGTGGACGGCTATCCGGTATTCACCCGCAAGATGAATACGGATGTGTCCTTCCTTGCCTGTGCCCAGCACATCCTCGATGCCTCGGACGTGTTCTACGGCCAGTTCGCCACCCACAATGCCCATACGCTCGCTTATATCCGCCAGGCGGTAGGCGAGCGCACGGACTTCGAGTTCCAGCGCCTGCACGGCATGGGCGAAGACCTGTACGAAGAAATCGTGGAGAAAGGCGAGCGGCGGGCGGCCTGCCGTATCTATGCGCCGGTCGGCGCCCACGAGGATCTGCTTGCCTATCTCGTACGCCGCCTGCTTGAAAACGGCGCCAACAGCTCGTTCGTGAATCGCCTTGTGGACGAGAACGAGCCGGTGGAAGACATCGTTGCCGACCCGGTGTTTGCGGCCGAAAAACAGCAGCAGGCCCGGCATCCGCGTATCCCCCTGCCCCACGACCTCTACGGCAGCCGTCGCCCGAATGCGAAAGGCGTGGATCTGTCGGACATACGCGAGCTGGACGCCCTGTCCGACGGCATGCGTGATGCGGATGCGCGTACCTGGCGTGCAGCGCCCCTGATCGGCGAAACAGCGGTCGACTTCAACAAACGCACGGCGATCGCGGTCAAATCACCGGCGGATAACGATATCAGCGTGGGCGATGTGGTCTGGGCCAACCCGGACGATATCGAAGCCGCGCTGGCCGGCGCCGCGACGGCCGCGGATCGCTGGAGCGCCACGCCAGGGCACGAACGCGCTGCCGTACTGCGCCGCTACGCCGACCTGCTCGAAAGCCATATGGCTGAGCTGATCGCACTGTGCGCACGCGAGGCCGGCAAGAACATCGGCGACGGCGTGGCCGAGGTGCGCGAGGCCGTGGATTTCTGTCGCTACTATGCCTGCCAGGTCGAAGACGAGTTCGACGGCGAAACGCTGCTGCCGGGCCCCACGGGCGAGCGCAACACCTATCGGCTCGTGGGTCGCGGTGTATTCGTATGTATCTGTCCCTGGAATTTCCCGCTGGCAATCTTTACCGGCCAGGTTGCCGCGGCACTGGCAGCCGGTAACGCGGTTATCGCCAAGCCCGCCGAACAAACCTGTCTGATCGGCCATCGTGCGGTCCAGCTCATGCACGAGGCCGGCGTGCCGCGCGACGTGCTCTATTTCCTGCCGGGCGACGGCCCGTCGGTAGGCGCAAAGCTCGTGGCCGACACACGGGTGTCCGGCGTCGCTTTTACCGGCTCGCTGGCCACCGCCAAGGCGATCAACAAAACCCTGGCCGAGCGTGACGGGCCGCTGATTCCCATGATCGCCGAAACCGGCGGCCAGAATGCAATGATCGTGGACTCGTCCGCGTTGATCGAACAGGTGGTAGCCGACGTCATTCGCTCGGGCTTTCAGAGCGCCGGCCAGCGCTGTTCGGCCCTGCGCGTGCTCTATGTCCAGACCGATATCGCCGACACCCTGCTGACCATGCTCTCGGGCGCCATGGCGGAGCTGTCGATCGGTGATCCCTGGAAGCTGTCCACCGACGTCACGCCGGTCATCGATGCCGAAGCGCGCGACGGTCTGACCAACTATATCGAGCAGACCAAAGAAAAGCTCAACACGCTTTATGCCTGCAAGCCGCCCCAGGGCAACGGCACTTACGTGGCACCCCGTGCCGTCGAGCTGAACAGCATCGACGATCTCGGCGAGGAACAGTTCGGCCCGATCGTGCACGTCATCCGCTATGAGGCCGAAGATATCGATGCGGTCGTCGATCAAATCAACGGGCTGGGCTACGGCCTGACCTTCGGCATTCACAGCCGGATCGATACCACCGTCGAACGCGTCGTGCGCCGGATCAAGGTGGGCAATGCCTACGTCAATCGCAACATCATCGGTGCGGTCGTGGGCGTACACCCGTTCGGCGGCGAAGGTTTGTCCGGCACCGGCCCGAAAGCCGGCGGCCCGCATTACCTGCACCGCTTTGCCACCGAGCGGGCAATCAGCCGCGATACCACGGCCGCCGGCGGCAATGCCTCGCTGATGTCGCTGGAAGAAGACGAGCCCGCCGACAATGCATGGGTCACACCGGAACCACAGCGCTACGCATAAGCGCTGCGATCCGCCGGCGACTCCGTACGCCGCGCGGTGGACTCACGCAGCGACCGGGGTTCAGGCGCGTATCCGGTAGGCGACGACGTGTGTGAATCCAAGGGGGCAAGATCGATTCGCCGGGGCGGGATAATCACCGGCGTATCGGCCCAAGGCACACACGAGGGCCAGAAAAAAGCCGGACCTTCTGGCCCGGCTTGTTAGGGAACCTGTGATCTATTCATCTACGGTCGCGCCGGTGTCTTTTGCGCGCGTCTGACAAGACGC
>NZ_CAXGSH010000162.1:0-3958 GCF_964012375.1 uncultured Salinisphaera sp. | reverse complement strand
CCCAGCGTACGCCGATATAAGGCGCGAACTCGCGCTTGATCTCGTAGCGCAGCCGGATCCCCATCTCGGTGTTATTGAGGCCGCTACCCAGCCCGTATTCCGGCACGTCCTGGGCTGAGGCATTGATTTCGGCCCGTGGCTGCAGGATCAACCGCTGGGTAAGCAACAGCTCGTACTCGAATTCGCCCCGGAAACTCACGTCGCCGTCTTCGCTGACGAACAGTGCGGTATCGGACTCGAACCAGTATGGGGCCAGGCCCTGCAGGCCGAGCACGGCAAAGCCACGGTCCGGGTTCGGATTGACGTCGTAGCGCAGACCGGCCTGGGCACTCCAGAACGGCGTGATCGTGCGGTTATAGAGTGCCTGGAACTCGGTGTCCTCCGGCGAGCCGCCACGCATCGGGCCCTCGCCTTCGGTCTTCAGCCAAAGTTTGTTGTAATCACCACCGATCCAACCCTGGGCGTCCCAGAGATAGTTGTTGGTGCCGTCGACATCACCGTATTCGAGGCGATCGATCAGAAAGAACTTATGGACCTGCTGATCGTGGATCGGTTTTTTCCAGTTGAGCGGTGCGCCGCTGTTCGGGTCGGCAGGCCCCCCGGGTATCACTGAGTCGAGATCGGCTTTGCCATCGGAGGCGGCAAGAGCCGGGGCCGTAGATCCCAAGAAAAGGACAGTCGCGCTGAGGATGGCTGGGGTCGATTGTTTAAGCATTGTTTTCTCCCGATTGATCGCTTACCCGCACGACGCGGAACATGCCCATTTCCATGTGATAGAGCAGGTGGCAGTGGAAGGCCCAGCGGCCGGGCTCGTCGGCCGTGACCAGCAGCGAGGCGCGCGAACCCGGCAGCACGCTCAGGGTGTGCTTGAACGGCAGGTGCTCGCCCTGGCCATTTTCAAGCTCCATGAACATGCCGTGCAGATGGATGGGATGTTCCATCATCGTGTCGTTGACCATGATCAACCGGATCCGCTCGCCGTACGGAAATTCGATCGGTGTGGCATTGGAGTACTTCACACCGTCGAACGACCACATATAGCGGTCCATATTGCCGGTGAGATGGATCTCGATGGTCTTCGACGGTTCACGCCGGTCCTGCATTGGAACGACGTTACGCAGCTGGCTGTAGGTGAGCACGCGATGATTGACGTCCTCCAGCCCGGTGCCGCGCTCGGCGAGGCGATCACGCTGTACGTTGGCGATGTTGATATTGCCGGCACCGTGCATGTCGGGGCCGTGCTTGGCGATCACCGGCCCGGATTGTTCCATCATTGCGCCCGTACCCATGGTGCCGGCATTCGGGCCCGTGCCATGGGCCATCTTTTTCATATCGTGGCCCATGCCGGCCATTTTTCCAGACATCTTCGAGTCGGCCATCTTGTGGCCTTGATGCGACATCCCGGCCATGCCCGATTCCTTTTTGGGCATGTTCATCTTTTGCATCGAGCCGTGATCCATCGCCATCTGGCCGTGGCCCATCGGTTTCGCGCTCTTGCTGTGCGACATGTCCATGCCGCCCATGTCCATCTGGCTCATGTCCATGCCCATATCCATCATCGTGCGCTGCGGCTGTTCGCGCAGTGCCGGCACGGGGGCGACCATGCCCGCCCGCGGCGCGAGCGTGCCGCGGGCATAGCCGCTGCGGTCCATGGTTTCGGCCATGATCGTGTAGGCCTGATCGGCCCGGGGCTCGACCACCACGTCGAAGGTCTCGGCCACGCCGATCTGAAACTCGTCGGTCTCGACCGGCTGCACTTCCTTGCCGTCGGCCGCTACCACGGTCATCGGCAAGCCCGGCATGCGGACGTTGAAATAGGTCATCGCGGAGGCGTTGATCACGCGCAGGCGAATACGCTCGCCGGGCGTGAACAGGCCGGTCCAGTTGGCATCCGGGTGTACGCCGTTCATCAGGTAGCTATAGGTGTAACCGGTGACGTCGGCGATATCGCGCGGGCTCATGCGCATGTCGCCCCAGGCAAGGCGATCCTTCAGCGTGGTGGCGACGCCGGATTGGCGAAAATCCTCGGCCAGATCGCCGAGCGTGCGCTCGCTGAAGTTGTAGTAATCGCTCATTTCCTTGAGCTTTGCGAGCAGACGATGCGGATCCTCGAAGGTCCAGTCGTTGAGTACGATGACGTACTCGCGGTCGGCATTGATGCCGTCGTCGCCTTGCGAATGAATCACGATCGGCCCGGTCTGGCCAACTTGCTCCTGCAGCCCGGAATGGCTGTGGTACCAGTAGGTGCCGGCCTGGCGCACCGGAAAATCGACTTCGAAGGTCTCGCCGGGATCGATGCCGGGAAAGGCGACGCCGGGCACGCCGTCCATCTGGAACGGCAGCAAAATGCCGTGCCAGTGGATCGAGGTCGACTCGTCGAGATGGTTATGCACCCGCAGGTGGGCGTTCTGTCCTTCCCAGAGTTCGACGATCGGGCCGGGCGTGGTGTGGTTCAGCGTAATGGCCGACGCGCGACCGCCGGCGATATCGATCATCTCGCGGCGGACATGGACGTCCATCACCACATCGCGTGCGGCGCCGCCCGGGACCTGAGCGGCGGCGGTGTCGAGGTATCTTGCCGCGCCAGCGGCCAGGCCGTTGCGGGCATAGGCTGGTAACAACGCATTGAAGCCGGCCAGCACGCCGGTCGCGCCCATGGCGCGCAACAGGCGACGTCGGTCGCTATCGTGTGTATGTCGAGTCATTTAAATATCCTCGTTATTCAATTGGTTCGGATGACATGCGAGCCGTGTTTCGACGATTGCGCGCCTAATGCGCGTGCCCATCGTCGTGACCCGCGGTTGAGTCGCCGCCGCTCTCTGGCCCCTTGGTGCCCTCATCGTGATGCTCCTCGTTCGAGCCGGCGCTGTGCGCGTCGTTATGGCCTTTACTCGAGCCGGTCGTCGCATCCACTTCGCGAGTTGCGTTTCCACCACCATGATCGGGTGCGCCGCCAATGGCGTGGTGTCCGACGCCGCTCGCTTCGGCCCGCGCCAGCATTTGGTCATAGTCGGCCGCTGACATTCCCGGCAATTTCTCGACGAACGCGGTCATAGCCCACATGTCTGCGTCGCTGTGTGACGAGCCCCACTCGGGCATGCCGGACGCCTTGATGCCGTGCTTGATCACCCAGAAAATTTCGCCTGCACTTTTTTCCTCAGCGGCGTGCGTAAGTTCGGGTGGTTTGGGATACATGCCGCGCGCGGCAACCGATTGTTGCCTACCAGGTGGGGCATGACACGCGCTACACATGGCGTCGAAGTTGGCAGCGCCTGCCAGTAACTGGTCTTGAGAGCCCAGCTCGGGGGCGTCGATACCGGAGGCCTGCTGTTCGATCGATTTATGAACAGTTTCTTCCAATGCCCAGCGCGTGATGCGCCAATGTTCGCTGGTGGCCGCGACGTTGTAGATACCGGAATAAATTGCGCCCGCTGCCACGCCGCCTGCGATTAGCAGGCTCACGACTAACGTCGCAACAATAATTTTCAAAGTTCGCACGCTGCGTCTCCGTCGGAACGGTGACGCGGTGGAGCGATCTAGGGAATATTAGCCAAGATCAACACCAAGTTTTGGTGCCACTCGACAAATCCCGGTAGACCACTTCGCAGAAGCCGCAACCACCGTCCTGATTGATGTTTGGCGCATGTGAAATGCACCAGAAGCTTCAATTAGACGCGGATAGACGGCGGCCGATAGGGGGGGTGGTCGAACCCGGGGGCGACCGCGACAAGCGCACGGCTTACCAAGTGCGCCGCAGGGGGAAACAGCGCATCGGTTGGGAAGCTGGTGTCGACCGCACTAGAGGAGCAATGGCCCATGACCGAGCAACAGCATCGATCATGCGATGGGGAGTCGCCACTACCCTCGACGTGCTTGGTCGCGTGTGAATGCCCGCTGGCCGTGGCACCCGGGTTCGTAACAGCGGATGTTTCCGCGTTAGCGTGCTCGGAATCGTGCA
>NZ_CAXGSH010000161.1:0-3980 GCF_964012375.1 uncultured Salinisphaera sp. | reverse complement strand
CGCGGCCTTTTGGGACTCAAACGCGACCGTGGATGAATAGATCAGAGGTTCCCTACAGCGTGGGCGCGGCCGTGTCGTCGGCCAGCGCCTCGGTGTCGGGCTCCTGGATGAAGTGACCCTGCACGTAGTTGATGCCGGCTTGCCAGAGGCGCGCCATGCTGTTGGCGTCCTCGATCTGTTCGGCGATCAGCGGGATTCCGCGCTCGCGCGCACTGGCAATGATATGGGCAAGCCGCTCGTCCTGTTCGCGGCCGAGAATCTGGCGCGCAAAGTCCGGCGCAAGCTTGATGAAGTGGGCCGGCATCCGGTCGAGTATCTGGACGGCTTTCGGCGTGCTGCCGTAGTGGGTCAGCGCGACCCGATAACCGGCGTCGGCCAGGGCCTGTGCGAGCTGCCCGCTTGCCCGGCTATTGCTGCGGACGTCGTCTTCGCGAAAGCTGAAAATCAGCGCGCTCGGGTCAATCGACCGCTGCTCGATCGCCTGGGCCAGCCACTCGGTGAAGGCGTCGCCCGCTTCGATCGTGGCGGGCGAGAGTTTCACGAACAGGATGATTTCGGTGTTCTTGGCTTTTTGCTGCCAGATAACGTCGATGGCCCGCTGTACGACCCAGCGGTCGATATCCGGCATCATTTGCGCGTGCTCGGCGGCGGGCAGGAATTCGCCCGGGCGCACGAGCGCACCGCGGTCGTCCACATAGCGCAGCAGCACGTCGAAGTAAGGCTGGCTATCGCCCGCAAGGCTGGTGACACCCTGATAGGCAAGGCTGAAGCGATCCTGGTCGAGCCCGTCGCGCAGGCGCTGTACCCAGACGTCATGCGCGCCGGCGCTGGCATCGGCGGGGCTGTCGACCGTGCATTTGCGGCAGGCGTTGCCACCTTGCTCGCGTAGTTCGTAGGCGGCGTTCATCAGCCGCTGCAGATGGGCGTCGTTCTGCGAGGAGCCGCCGGATAGCACACAGTAGGCCAGACTGGCGGTCAGCGCAGCGCTCTGATGTTCGTCGCCGAACGCTTCCTCGGCCAACGCGCCTTGCAGGCTCTGGGCGAATTCCTCGATTTCGTTTGCGGAATGCCGTTCGACGATCATTACGTATTCGCCGGCAGCAAACCGGAATACGCGATCTTCGCCGCGCAGGGCCTGGATGAGGTAGAGCCCGACTTCCTGCAGCAGCAGATCGCTTTCGGCGAGGCCGTACTGATCCTGCAGCCCGGCCACCTCGTCGACGGCCACAAAAACCATACCCAGCACGTATTCCTTGGCTCGGCTGACGGTCTGCGACAGCACCGAGTGCAGGGCCATGCGCCCGTCGAGCGCCGGCCCGCGGCTGCCGTCGCCGGCGCCGTTTTCACTGTCGACCAGTTGCAGCACCACGTTGGTTCGCCGCTCGTCGCTTTTTTCGGCGACGCCCGGGGTCAGCAAGGCGCGTACGCTCTGGCGATGATTGAGGTGGGTGGTCAGGTCGAATACCAGCGATGCATCCGACTGCTGGGTGGCGACCTGGTCGAGTGCCTCGGAGAAGCGGCTGCGATCGTGTGGCGCCACGCGATCGAGCAGATCGATGCCGCGCGCGCTTTCGATATCCTTGACGCCGATCAGGCGCGCGAAGGCTGGGCTGGGCTCGGCCACGCGCTGGCCAACGAGGGTCGCGCGGGCGTCCTGCCCGTGGCTGAGCAGCACGTCGAGGCGGCGCTGCGTCTGGTTCAGGCGCTGTGCGGCGTCTTGCAGCTCGACACGCACACGTCCGACTTCCAGGGCCTGGCGCAGGCGCAGGCGCAGCAGCTCGCGATCGGCCGTCGCGACCATATCCCAGGCGCCGTCCTCGCGCGCGGTGCTGGCGTCGACGCCCGCATCGGCGTTGTCGAGCACCAGGATCGGCGCGACGCCGGCCAGGCCGTGTACGAGCCCAAGCTCGCGGCGTGCGCGCGAATCATCGGCATGGCAGTGCAGGGCAACCACGGCAACGCCGGATATGGCGTCTTGCTCGCCCAGCTGTGTCGGGTCCTCGGCGCGAACCAGGTCTACCGGATCGTCGCTGTCTTCGAGCACGTCACGCACGCGCTCGAAGACCGTGTCGTCCGCCGTGACCGCGAGGATCGCCAGGGTCTTGCCAACCCCGGTACCGGGCTGTGAGGCCGTTGTGTGCTGGTTCAATCCTTCCCCCTTGAGATCATCGCCTATGCGCGCTGCTCGCGCCGGCATCGTGGCCCAATACCTGCTTGGCCGCATCGCCAGCACTCTCCCGTGCCAACCGGGGCACCAGATAGCCGGGCAGGCGCGCGGCCACACGGTTGATGAGCGCGAGTGCCTGCGCATCGGCCACTTCGAAATGGGCGCTGCCGGCAACTCGGTCGAGCATGTGCAGATAGTACGGCATTACGCCCAGTGCAAAGAGCCGTTCACTGAGTTCTATCAATGTATCGACATCATCGTTGACGTTCTTGAGCAGAACCGCCTGATTGAGCAGCGTTGCGCCGGCCTCGCGCAGCGCTGCCAGGCGCGCGGCGACATCGTCGTCGAGCTCCTGGGCATGGTTGGCATGGATGACGATCACGCATTGCTGGCGGCGTCGGGCCACCCAGTCGATCAGGCCGGCATCGATGCGTTCGGGCAATACCACCGCGGTGCGGGTATGAATACGAATCCGGCTGACATGGTCGATCGTGTCCAGCGATTCGCCCAGCGCCTCGAGCCGGGCATTGCTCAGCGATAGCGGATCGCCCCCGGACAGAATGACTTCGTTGATGCTCTTATCGGCTGCGATATGGGCAAGCGCGGCGTCGCCCTGACGGGCGCCTGCGTGCTGGTTCGCATAGTCGAAATGGCGTCGGAAGCAGTAGCGACAGTGGACCGCGCAGGCGCCCGTGGTCACCAGCAGCGCACGGCCGTGGTATTTATGCAGTACGCCATCGCCCAGAGCGCTGGCGTGATCGCCCACGGCGTCCATGGAGAAACCGGCGACATCGGCGTTCTCGGCCTCGACGGGCAGAACCTGGCGTAGCAGCGGGTCGTTGATATCGCCACGGCGCATGCGCGCGATATAACTGCGAGGCACACGCAGCGGGAAGCCGGTGCGTACGTGGGCGAACGCAGCGCGTGCGGTGTCGTCGAGCGCGAGCAGATCGAGCAGGGTATGGATATCGGTGACCGACTCGCGCATGGCCTGCTGCCAGCCATGACCGGTTTGCGATAGACTGGCGCGCTTTCGGGCAGGCGCGCGCAGGGGCTCGACGCTGGCGTGATGCATGGCAGTCAGTGTAGAACGCCGTCCGCGCCGCGCCAACCGGGCGCGCCTTTTTTGGCGTGCGGTTTTCAACCAACCAGACAAGCTTTTATGGCGACCTTTAATACCAACCAGTTCAAGGGCGGGCTCAAGATCATTCTCGATGGCGATCCCTGTGCCATCGTCGAGAACGAGTTCGTCAAACCCGGCAAGGGCCAGGCGTTCAACCGCGTCAAGATCCGCAACCTCAAGACCAACCGCGTGATCGAGCGCACTTTCAAGTCGGGCGACAGCGTCGAAGCCGCCGACGTCATGGACGTGGATTTGCAGTATCTCTACCACGACGGCGAGTTCTGGCACTTCATGGAGCCGAACACCTTCGAGCAGTATCAGGCCGGCGAAGCCGCGGTGGGCGACGCGACCAAGTGGCTCAAGGCACAGGACACCTGCAGCGTGACGCTCTGGAACGGCACGCCGCTGCAGGTCGAGCCGCCGAACTTCGTCACCCTGACCGTGACCGAAACCGATCCGGGTGTACGTGGTGACACCTCCGGCGGCGGCGGCAAGCCGGCCACGCTGGAAACCGGGGCCGTGGTACGCGTGCCGCTGTTCATCGAAGAAGGCGAAACGCTCAAGGTCGACACCCGCAAGGGCGAATACGTCTCCCGCGCCAACGAAGGCTGACGACCGCGCACGGCCCGAGGAAACCGGCCCCGCATGAACGATTGGCGCCCAAGCGCGAGCCGGGCGACGCTGGCACGC
>NZ_CAXGSH010000160.1:0-4000 GCF_964012375.1 uncultured Salinisphaera sp. | reverse complement strand
AGGCGCTGCGCCTGGACGCCTTGCCGCACCGTCTGTGAGGACTCGAACGCGATCCATGAGAGGTCTATGCAGAGCTTCCCTAGAACTGGCCGAAAAACGTCTCGTAGAGCAGGAAGACGTTGAGCGCGATCACCACGCAGGCGATCGCCCACGCCGCGACGGTGGTGGCCCGCCGGTTGACCAGCTCGCCCATGATCTCGCGGTTCGAGCAGAACAGCAGCAGCGGGATCAGGGCAAACGGGATACCAAAGGACAGCACTACCTGGCTCATGACCAGCGCGGTGGTGGCGTCGACGCCCATGGCCAGAATCAAAAGCGGTGGCGTCATGGTGATCAGGCGTCGTGCGAACAGCGGAATACGCCGGGCGATGAACCCCTGCATGACCACCTGACCGCTCATCGTACCTACCGACGAACTGGAAAACCCGCTTGCCAGAAGGCCGACCCCGAACAGGGTCGCGGCGAGCGGGCCGGCATAGTCGCGCAGCTGGGCGAATGCGCCTTCCAGGGTGGTGATCGGCGTGGCCGCGCCAAAGAACAGGCCGGCCGCCATCACCAGCATGGCGGCATTGATCAATCCGGCCACGCCCATGGCGATCAGGATATCGACGAATTCGAACCGGAAGATGCGTCGGCGCTCGTCGGCGCTGCGCCCGACCACGCGCCGCTGGGTGAGCGCCGAATGCAGATAGATCACGTGCGGCATGACGGTGGCGCCCAGAATACCCGCGGCCAGCATCACGCTGTGACTGCCCTGGAAACCGGGTATCAGCCCCAGGGCCAGATCGCCCATGTCCGGGTCGGCGACGTACACTTCGTAGGCAAAGGACACGACCACCACGCCCACGAGCGCGGTGATACCCGCTTCGAGCGGACGAAAACCGCGCCGCTGCAACTCGAGCAGGGCAAAGGAGAACACCCCGGTAATCACCGCCGCCGGAAACAGCGGAATCCCGAACAGCAGGTACAGTCCCAGCGCGCCGCCGATGAATTCGGCCAGGTCCGTGGCAATGGCGATGATCTCGGCCTGTATCCATAAAGCGATGGTCACCGGTCGGGAAAACCGTTCGCGACAGACTTCGGGCACGTTCTTGCCGGTGGCGATACCGAGCTTGGCCGACATGCTCTGTATGAGGATCGCCATCAGGTTGGCGACCACGACCACCCACAGCAGCAGATAACCAAAGGTCGAGCCGGCCTGGATATTGGTCGCGAAATTGCCGGGGTCGATATAGGCCACGGCGGCGATGAAGGCCGGGCCCAGAAACGGCCACAGCCCACGCAGACCGCGGTGCCGGCCATCAAGGGCGGCCTGTGCGGCGCGCATGGTGGCGTTTTCGCCCGGCAGCATGTCGCTTTGAGAGCGGCTCATGAACGGCTCGGGCGGGCGACATCGAACCGCAACCGAGGGCCGGCGTAACGGTGGACTGCAAAACTTAGCATCGGCTGAAATTAGCGCCCATCATCCGAGCGGTCAATACGCGTTGGCGCACGCGCCGGCGCGCGCGCCGTACAATCGGCGCATGCAAGACACCGCTTCATTTGCCGACCCCGTTGCCAACGGCGTCCTCGCCGGCCCGATTCTGCGCCAGGCCCGGCCGGGCCGTCTGGTGCTCTGGCTGGTGGCCGCCAGCAACCAGCCGCTGACGCTGGCCCTGTATCGCGACGATGACGGCCGACGCCAGGTCGCCGACGACACGATCGTGCTCGATAGCCGCCATCGTCGCGATCTGCGTATTGGTGAGCACGCGTGGATGATATTCATCGACGTGGATCTCGGCGCGGCCGGGGTGGAGCCGCTGCCCGAAGGCAGGGCGATTGGCTATGACCTGCTTGTGGGCGACGATCGCGTCTCGCTGGCCGCAGCCGAGCCGGCGCTGTGCTACGAAGGCGAATCGCGCCCGCGGTTCGTGATCAAGACGCGGCTCGACAGCCTGCTGCACGGTTCCTGTCGGCGCCCGCATCATCCGTCTGGCGACGGCATGGCGCGTGCGGACCGATGGCTTGGGGCACGGCGCGCGGATAGCGCCGACTGGCCGGCGGCCATGCTGCTCACCGGCGATCAGATCTATGCCGATGATGTGGCAGGGCCGTTGCTACGGGCCATCCATGCGCTTATCGCGCGGCTCGGCCTGTGGCCGGAAACCCTGGAAGGCGCGTTGCTCGACGACAGCGATGCACTCTATGCCTGTAGCGCCTGCTACTACCGGCGCGACGAGCTGCTGCCCAAGGAAAAGGTCAACCGGGATCTGCGCGACCGCTTTTTTGGCGGCACGCGCAAGCCGGTGTTCACGTCGGCTTCGTCGGGCAATCACCTGATCACGCTCGCTGAAGTGCTGGCGATGTATCTGCTGTGCTGGTCCGATGTCGCCTGGCGAGGGCTCGAGTACACCCGCCCCGAGCTGGACGAAGAAGAAAGCCGTCGCTACGACGAAGAAGCACGGGCCATCGACGCCTTCGTTGCCGAGCTGCCGGCGGTTCGGCGCGTGATGGCCAACACCGTCACCGCCATGATCTTCGACGATCACGACATTACCGACGACTGGAACCTCACGGGTGAATGGATGGATACCGCCTACGGGCATCCTTTCTCCCGACGCATCATCGGCAATGCGCTGATCGCCTATCTGCTGTGCCAGGGCTGGGGCAACCGGCCGGAGGCTTTTGAAGAGACGGTCTGGCCGTGCGTGGTGCGCTATATCGATACGCGCGACAACGCCGCCCACGATGCCCTGATCGACCATCTGCTCGAATTTCGCGGCTGGGGTTTCATGCTCGAGACGGACCCGGGCGTGCTCGTGCTCGATACCCGCACCCGGCGCTGGCGACGCGGGCGGGCACCGTCCAAGCCGTCCGGGTTGATGGACTGGGAGGCTCTGAGCGAGATGCAAGGCCAGCTCATGAACCGCGAAAGCGTGGTGATGGTCTCCGCCGCGCCGATTTTCGGCGTCAAACTCATCGAGAACATCCAGCGTGTTTTCACCTGGTTCGGCAAACCGCTGATGGTGGATGCCGAAAACTGGATGGCCCATCCCGGCGCGGCCCATACGCTGCTCAACATCTTTCGTCACGGCAAGACGCCGAAGAATTTCACCATTCTGTCGGGCGACGTGCATTACTCGTTCGCCTATGACGTCACCCTGCGCTTTTCGGCCGCGCGCCAGCGGATCTGGCAGATCACCAGCTCTGGCGTGAAGAACGAATTTCCACGTCGGCTGCTGGACTGGTTCGATCGGCTCAATCGGTGGCTGTATGCGCCGTACTCGCCGCTGAACTGGTTCACCAAGCGCCGGCGTATGCGTATCGAACCGCGTCGTCCGAGCCCCGCCGATCACGGCGAGCGCCTGGTCAACGGCGCCGGCATGGGTTATGTGCGCTTCAACGCCGCGGGCCAGCCCAGCGAAATTCGTGAGCTGTGCGCCGACGACTCCGACGTGGTGTTTGAACAGGACGACGACGCACCCGATTGAAGACTGAACCTCGGGTTGCCCGCGTTGCCCAATACCGCTCCATGCCTGACCGAGGACGACAGCAAATGAGTCGATCGCTATTGCCGCTAAGCGCGGTGTTCGTGTTGGCCGCCGCCATGCCGGCCGGCGCCTGGGCCCAGAATGCGCTCTCTGCGCTGGACGCCAACGACGACGGTGCGATCAGTCGTCAGGAGGCGATCGACGGTCAGCGCAAGACGTTCGAGCGGCTCGATGGCAACGGCGACGGCCTGCTCGACACCGACGAGTTCGCGGCCGGTCAGCCCGGGCGCGACAGCGAAGAGCTGCCCGCCGACGTACGCCGGGCGCGCCGCGCGTCCATCGAGCGCCAGTTTGCCATCCTCGACCGCGACGACGACGGCGGTATTTCGCTGGCCGAGTATCAGGCCGCGATGACGCCATATTTCGATGCCCTGGATACCAATTCCGACGGCGTGCTCGACGGTGCGGAACTGCGCCAGGCCATCGAGGACGATAGCCCGCGCGACTAGCGCCTGTTAGCACGACTGCGC
>NZ_CAXGSH010000159.1:0-4142 GCF_964012375.1 uncultured Salinisphaera sp. | reverse complement strand
GATATGCCCCACGCCGCCCGCGCCGCCGTGGATGAGCACATGATCGCCCGGCGCGATCCGGGTGCGGTCGACCATCGCTTCCCAGGCGGTGATCGTCACCAGCGGCAGGGCCGCGGTTTCGCGCCAGTCCAGAGCCTCCGGCTTGAAGGCCATGAAGTCGGCATCGACGGCGATATATTCGCCGTAGGCGCCGCCGCGCCCGCGCAGTCCGCCGGCACAGCCATAGACGGCATCGCCTTTCTTGAAGCGGGTGACGCCTTCGCCGACAGCTTCGACCACGCCGGCCACGTCACAGCCGAGCACGCCCGGCAGTTCCGGCGCGATGGGCGGGCCGGCAGCGCGCAGTTTGGTGTCGACCGGGTTCACGCTGGAGGCGATCTGGCGCACCAGCAGCTGACCCGGGCCGGGTGTCGGCGTGTCGATCTCGGCGGCTTCGAACACGTCGGGGGCGCCGAATTCGCGAATGAGCTGAACCTGCATATGGGCTCCTGAAAGCGATTGAATCATTGACGATGCAACGATACGCCATCGTGGCGCCTGACTCAGCCCGGGGCGTAGGCGCGTCGGGGCGCAAGGCGCTAAACTGCGCGCTTTGCCCGCCGCGCAGAGTCGAGTCGATGAGTATCAAATCCGATAAGTGGATCCGCCGCATGGCCGCCGAGCACGGCATGATCGAGCCGTTCGAGCCGGGCCAGGTCAAGGAAAACGAGACCGGACGGATCGTGTCCTACGGCGTCTCCAGCTACGGCTACGACGTGCGCTGCTCGCCGCATTTCAAGATATTCACCAACATCAACACGGCGGTCGTGGATCCGAAAGCCTTCGACGAGAAGAGCTTTCAGGATTTCGAGGGCGATACCTGCATCATCCCGCCCAACTCCTTCGCGCTGGCCTCGACGGTGGAATATTTCCGTATTCCGCGCAGCGTGCTCACGATCTGTCTGGGCAAGTCGACCTATGCCCGCTGCGGTATTATCGTCAACGTGACGCCGCTGGAGCCGGAATGGGAAGGCCACGTCACCCTGGAGTTTTCCAACACCACCACGCTGCCAGCCAAGATATACGCCAACGAAGGCGTGGCCCAGATGCTGTTCCTGGAATCGGACGAAGTCTGTGAGACGTCCTACAAGGATCGCGGCGGCAAGTACCAGGGCCAGCGCGGCGTTACCCTGCCGCGCACCTGAGCGTACGCGCCGGTACTAGCGTTCGAGCGCGGTAAGCTGCATGCGGAAAACGCCGGTCTTGGGTTTTTCGTGCTCGACCTGTACCGGAATCCAGTCGGCGTTGCGGGCCAGCCAGAAACGCAGGCCGCGCTTGGGGTCGTCCACGCGTTCGATCTTGAGCGTGTCGTAGCGCCCGGCCGGGGTCTTGATACGGCCGCCGTCGCTGGCGCGCAGGCGATAGGTTTTCTGTTTCTTTTCGTCGATCAGGGCGAAATCGCGCTCGCCGGCGGTATCCGGATTCGCGGCGGCCGCGACCCAGCGGCGGGCGGCGAACTGGATTGAAAGCGGATCGAAGGCGCTATCGCCCAGGGCCATGGTCTTGCTCTCGCCGGCTTCGCTGCGATAGGTGACTTCGTGCTGCGACCAGTCGAATTCCAGGCTGTAGCTGTCCTCGGCGTTGCCTTCCATATGATGGGAAAAGCGCTGCGGCCGCACGGTGCCGTCTTCGATACAGAAACGGCTTTCGTCGATGACCTGACCGACGAATACGCGCACGACGGCATTCGGGTTGGCTTCGCCCCGGAACACGTAGCAGTCGTCGCCGTCGCGGGTGAGCGAAAAACGTGTGGTGCCCAGCGCGACGGCACCGCGCTTGACCTTGAACTGGGCATCGAAGGTTTGCATGACATCGGCTCCGGCAACGGGGGAAACAAACAGGGCGGTCAGCAGCAGACACAGCGCCAGGCCACGCCTGCGGTAGCGATCAGGTAACGGCGAGCCGGTCGTATTGGTCATGGGGGCAGTCTTCCTGCAGGCGCTGGTCACGCCAGACCACGCCGTCCTTGAAAAACACGCGCCCGGCAACGAGTTCGGCGAGTACGGCCGGGTAGAGCCGCTGCTCGACTTCGGTCATGACCCGCTCGGCCAGGGTTTCGGGGGTGTCGTCGGCGGCGACGGCAATACTGCCCTGGCGGATGGTCGGGCCGTCGTCCAGGTCGGGCGTGACGAAATGTACGCTCGCGCCGTGGCGGGCGTCCCCGTTCGACAACGCGCGCTCGTGGGTGTTCAACCCTTTGTAGCGCGGCAGCAGCGACGGATGGATATTGATCAGCTTCGCTTCGAAGCGTTCCACGAACGCCTGACTGAGAATACGCATGAAGCCGGCCAGTACCACCCAGTCCGGGCGGGCCGCGGCGATGCGGGCCGCCAGCGCGCGGTCGAAATCCTCGCGGTGCTTGAAGCCGCCGGCTTCGATGCATACGCAGTTGAGCCCGGCCAGTCGTGCGATCTGCATGCCCGGCGCGTCGGCGCGGTTGCTGATCACCAGCGCGATCTCGGCGGCGAGTTCGCCGGCCTCGATCGCCTGAATGATCGCCTCCAGATTGCGTCCGCGTCCGGAGATCACCACCACCAGGCGCGGGGTGTGCTTGCCGCTGTTCTCGGTTCGACTACTCAAACCAGGCGTACGGCGTCGTCGGTGGCGTGTTCGCGGGCGTGGATACGACCGAGTTCGAACACCTGCTCGCCCGCGCCGGTGAGCACATCGATGGCCTGGGCCACCTGGTCGGCCGGAACCACCACGCAGTAGCCGATCCCGCAGTTGAAGGTGCGATCCATTTCCGCGGCGCTGACATTGCCCGCCTCGGCCAGCCAGTCGAACACCGCCGGGCGCGTCCAGGCGCTGCGTTCGATGGTCGCCGCCAGATGTTCGGGGATCACCCGGGCGAAGTTCTCGGCCAGGCCGCCGCCGGTGATATGGGCCATGGCCTGTACGTCGACTTCGGCCAGCAGGGCCTGAATCGCTTTCACGTAGATCCGCGTGGGCGCGAGCAGTGCATCGGCCAGGCTGTGCTCGCCCAGTCGGGTCTCCAGGGTGGCGCCGGCCACGTCGAGAATACGGCGTACCAGCGAATAGCCGTTGGAGTGGGCGCCGGACGAGGCCAGGCCGAGTACCACGCTGCCTTCGCCCATGCGGCTGCCGTCGATGCGTTTGTCGTATTCGACCACGCCCACGCAGAAGCCCGCCAGGTCGAAATCGCCGCTGGCGTACATGCCCGGCATTTCGGCGGTTTCTCCGCCAATCAGCGATGCACCCGCCTGACGACAGCCTTCGGCGATGCTCTTGATCACCGGCGCGGCCACCGCGGCATCCAGATGGGCGGTGGCGTAATAGTCGAGAAAGAACAGCGGCTCGGCGCCGGTCACCAGCACGTCGTTCACGCACATCGCGACCAGGTCGATACCGATGCCGTCGAAGCGCCGGGCGTCGATTGCCAGGCGCAGCTTGGTGCCCACGCCGTCGGTGCCGGACACCAGTACCGGGCGCCGGTAGCGATCCACCGGCAGTTCGAACAGGCCGCCGAAACCGCCCAGACCGCCGATCACTTCCGGCCGGCGCGTGGCCTCGACCGGCTCGCGTATTTCGTCGACCAGGCGGTTGCCGGCATCGATATCCACGCCGGCATCGGCGTAGGTCAGGGTAGGACGTTGGCTCACGTGAAGTCGCTCGCGGTTGCAGGAGATTGGGCCCGTGGCGGCGGGCAGCGCATGTTATTGTAACGCGGGTGTACGGCCGTATTGCCAGCGCTGCGGCTCGTAGCCTGAGTGGCGTGCCTTGCGCAGCGCGGTCGCCACCCAGCCCGTGCCCCGCGCGTCGCCGGGCACGGGTGGCGGGTCGTGCGCCCGGACCGGTTTTCATCGTCGTTTTCATGCCGAGGTATTCGTGCGACACCACTGGATTGACGAGCGCCGCGCCTGCGCGGGCCGCGCGACCGGCCGATCGATGATCGATACGAGCGGGGCGCGCTCATGATCAAGAGCCAGCGCAACGTCGCGATCGGCGTATTCGCGTTCATCGCACTCACCCTCTGGTTGCTGGGCTCGATTCTCACCCCGTTTCTGATCGGCGCCGGGCTGGCCTATGTGTGCGACCCGATCGTCGACCGGCTTGAGACGCTGCGGCTGTCGCGCACCAGCGGC
>NZ_CAXGSH010000158.1:0-4288 GCF_964012375.1 uncultured Salinisphaera sp. | reverse complement strand
AGGCTGTGCGCCGGAATCGGTGCGGGCGCTGGCTGATGCCATCCAGTCGCTGGCCACCCGCGGCCGCGATCGCAGCTAGCGGCTTCTATACTGATACCTGCTGCGCTCGGCCGCCGATCCGGCACGGGCGTATACCGAATTCATTTATTTGAACGAGCATTGCCATGGACGAACAGACCCGTATCGAAGCCGAAGCCGCCGCTTTTCGTGGCCTGGTCAAGCATCTGCAAGCCAGGACCGACGTGCAGAACATCGATCTGATGAATCTGGCGGGCTTCTGTCGTAACTGCCTGTCGAAATGGTATCGCGCCGAGGCCGAGCTTCGCGGCGCTTCGATCAGCGATGCCGAGGCGCGTGAACATGTTTATGGCATGCCGTATGCCGACTACAAGCAGCAATACCAGACGCCGGCGACCGAGGAACAGAAAGCGCAGTTCACGGCCGGCGAAGACGGCCACGCCGACACCCGCGCAGGTAACTAGCGCCGGTTAGCAATCTCGCAGCGCTTTATGCCGCGGGTGCCAGATGAATCCTGTTACGGCCCGCATTCTTGGCTTCATAGACCGCCTGATCGGCGTGGTCGATGAGCGTGGTGATCTGGCTGTTGCGGGCGTTGTCGGCCGTGGCCACGCCGATGCTCAGCGTGATGTAGAGCGTGTGCTCACCGACGGTGATCGGGGTACGCTGGATATGTTCGCGCAGGGCTTCGGCGATATCGCGTGCCTCGGCCGGCGGCGTGTTGTAAAGCAGGCCCGCAAATTCTTCGCCGCCGAAGCGGTACAACAGGCCACGTGCCGACAGCTGCCCGTCGATCGCCTCGGCCACGCGGCAGAGAATGATGTCTCCGATGCGATGGCCGTAGGTATCGTTCACGCGTTTGAAATGGTCGATGTCGATGAAAAGCAGGGCCACGGCGGTATCGGTCTGCAACTGCTGGACGGCGGCTTCGAACAGCGCACGCCGGTTGGGTAGATCGGTCAGTTCGTCGGTGCGTGCGAGTCGATACAACGCGTGTTCGGCTTCGTCGAGACGTTTGATCAGCGACAGCAGCGCGACCATCATCGCGGGCATGATCGTGAGGGAACAGGCAAGCGCGATCAGATAGCCGATCGCGCCGTGCCGCAGGCCGGCCAGTTCCAGGCTGACGCCGGTGACCGCAAAGGCAATAAGGGTCGAGGCGAACGTGAAGATGGCCGTGCCTTTCCAGACGCCGACGCGGCGTACGAACGAGCGTAGCCGCCCCGACGGCGCGTGCTGATGCGAAACGAGGCGGCGGCCCGGCCGCGAATGTGCCGGCGAGCGATTACGACAAGGTGCAAACACGGTCATTCATAAGGTATGGAACGACGCCCGGCTGATACGGGCTTCTATCGGCTTAGAACTCGCCTAGCTTGAAAGTGGCACTGATTAAAGTGGCACTGATTATCGTGCCAACGTCGCGCGAATGCTAGGGAAAATCGTACCAAATCCTTTGGGTTGCGCTGAGTGGGCGCCGATTACGGTTGGCCGCAAACGCGCCGCCACGGCGCCCGCAGCTTGACCTGCCCCTGAGCAGTCGCTGCGCCTTGTAGTTCCCTGGCAGCGACCTCGAAGTCGAGCCGCAAGGCGTTGATCAGAGCTTCGGTTTTGCGTCGGCACCGATATAGCGGTGCGCCGCGACGCCGAGTGCAGCCGCGGCCAGAGCGGCGAACCACAGGCCGTCCAGGCCGATACGGTTATAGACGGCCGCCCCGACCAGCGTGCCGACCACCAGGCCAAGCCATAGCAGCAGGTACCAGGCCCATGCGAAACGATCGCCCTGGCCGAGCAGGGCCGAGGTCACGCGCTGGCCAAGCTTGACCAGCGTACCCGTCATATAGGTCAGCCCGATGGTGACTTCGCCATTGCGTTCGAACACGGTGTTCTCTGCCCCCATGGCCAGGGCCATGAACATGACCGCCAGCGAGCTCATGCCGGCGTCGTTAAAGATCGCGGCCGCACACAGCAGCACCGTTACGAGCGCGACCACGGCGCTCGGGCGGCGACTGCGCGCGACCTGGCCGGTGAGCGTGCCCAGCACCACGCCGGCCACGAACAGGCCGATCAGCATCGCCGGCAGGGCGGCCTTCGACCAGGCGCTTTCCAGCCCCACGCCCAGGCGAGTGGAATTCCCGCTCATGAACGACACGAAGTAGCCGCCCAGCGCGATGAAGCCCATAGCATCGACATAGCCCGACAGCGACGTCAGGCCGGCAGCAATCACACGTTCGCGGCGGCGGTAGCTGATCACGTTGGCAGGTACGTTGGCGACGACAGGCCGCCGATTTTGCGGTGTCCACCATACGAGCACAACATCGCCGCGAGTGCCGGGCGCCTGTCCGGCCTGCCCGGCCCGCCCGTTGGCGCCGGCTGCGCAGCTCACACAGCCACAGGGCCAGCCGGGCGACCGCCATGCCTCCGGCTGATCAGCCCAGGGTCAACTCGATAGGGTGCAAACACATGAAAATGGGTGGATTATCCTGTTCGCTTGCCGGGTTTGAGCATGGGCTGAATATCTGGGTATAGCGCAAATTATTGTTTTTAATCGGTTTTGAGCTAGTCTGACGTCCCGATTGCACAGCCGTTCGAAACAGCGGGATCGCTGATGTCACTCCTTACGTCATTTTCGCTGGGGCTGAGCCTGTCGATGGATGCCTTTGCTGCGTCCGTGACTCAGGGCGCGCTTCAACGGCGCACCCCGGTTGCCGAAGCGGTACGCGTCGCGTTCTATTTCGGTGCCCTCGAGGCGTTGTTGCCGCTGATCGGCTGGACGCTGGGCCTGGTGCTGGGATCGGTCATCGCAGCGGTCGACCACTGGATTGCGTTCGTCTTGTTGCTGGGTATCGGCACGAAGATGATCTATGAGGCGGTCCGTCCGGATACGAAAAGCGCGCCGGACGAACCTGCCAGTGGCGGCCGCATGCTGCTATTGGCCCTGGGAACGAGTATCGATGCCGCAGCGGTCGGCATGCCGTTGTTGGTGCTCGGCGTGCCGATCCTGCCTGCTGTGTTCATTATCGGCGCCACCACATTTGCGATGACCTGCCTGGGCTTCATGCTCGGCGGCCTTGCCGGCAAACGTGTGCCACGCTATGCGGAAGGCGTCGGCGGCTTCGTGCTGATCGGTATTGGCACGGCGATACTGTTCGAGCATATCGGTCTGCTCTAGCGCCTGTTAACGCTAACGCCAATCGTCGCGTTGCCTTGCGCAAATTCGCCCGGCAAGGCGCGAGCAGAGATGCTGGGTGAGCCAAATGAACGACGCGCAACGCTGCATGGTGGATTTCGGGACGCAACCCGTCGGCACGCGGATCCCCTGCGTAACTATTCGAGGCGCGCAGTCCGGCATTGCCGCTGGCTCATGTCGCAAACCGACAGCACGCCCGCGACGTATTGTCTTGCACAAAAATGGTTCGCGGCGCGGCGATTTCGCTCGCGTCGACAGGCCCTTGGCTGGGCCGTGACAGAGCAACCGAACGCCACCATCCGTGCCGGCATCGGCGGCTGGACCTACAAGCCCTGGCGGGGAACGTTTTACCCGGACGCTCTTGCCCAGAAAAACGAGCTTGCCTATGCGGCGGAAAAGCTCGCGACGATCGAAGTCAACGGCACCTACTACCGCACCCAGCAGCCCGCCACCTTCGCACGCTGGGCAGAGGCCGTGCCCGACGGCTTCGCGTTCTCGCTCAAGGCGCCGCGCTATGTGGTCAACCGCAAGCGCCTGGACGAGGCCGGTGAGGGCATTGCCCGGTTCGTGAACTCGGGGCTGTCCGCGCTGGGTGATCGGCTTGGTCCGATTCTGTGGCAGCTGCCGCCGACCAAGACCTTCCAGGCCGAGGAATTCGCCGCCTTTCTCGATCTGCTTCCGGCGACGGTCGACGGGCTCGCTCTACGTCATGCCGTCGAGCTGCGCCACGACAGTTTTGCCTGTGCCGATGCGGTGAATCTCTGCCGCGAGGCGAGGGTGGCGATCGTCTATGCCGATAGCGACGACTATCCGGCCATCGCCGATCCCACCGCGGATTTCGTCTATGCGCGTCTGCAGCGTGGCGACAACGCAATCGAAACCGGCTACTCGGCCGAGGCACTTGAGGCCTGGTCAGCCCGTTTGCGTAGCTGGGCGCACGGCCATTTGCCCGAGGATCTGCCCTGTGTCGTCCCCGCCCCGCATGCCGACCACGACCCTCAGCCGCGCGATGTCTTTGCCTATTTCATCCGCGGAGGCAAGGTTCGTGCGCCACAGGCCGCGATGGCCCTGCAGCAGCGCGTC
>NZ_CAXGSH010000157.1:0-4479 GCF_964012375.1 uncultured Salinisphaera sp. | reverse complement strand
TCGAGCTGCTCCGCGGCCTGCTTGAACTGTTCGTATTCCTGCAGCCGGCGTACCAGCTCGGCGCGCGGGTCTTCGCCCTCGTCTTCTTCCTCGATGGGCTTGGGCAAGAGCATGCGCGATTTGATCTCGGCGAGCATGGCGGCCATGAGCAGATACTCGCCGGCCAGCTCGATCGCCATTTCCTGCATGACCTCGATATAGGTCATGTACTGGTGGGCGATGGTATGTACCGGAATATCCAGGATATCCAGGTTCTGCTTGCGGATCAGATACAGCAGCAGGTCGAGCGGGCCTTCGAAGGTTTCCAGAAACACCCGCAGCGCATCCGGCGGAATATAGAGATCCTCCGGCAGCTGTTCGAGCGGCTCGCCGCCGACACGCACGGCCGCGGCCGACTTGGCGTCGGCTGCTTGCTGCGGGTGGTCGTCGGTTGCCGATTCGGTCAAGGTTCGCTCTTAGAAGTGGCTGTTTTAAGCGTTGTTCAAAAAAAACCGTCCGCGAATGAACGCGATGAAAAAGCAGATGACGACGAGCGATGGGCCCGTTTTGCCGCAGATACCTATTCTGTGGCGTCATTCACCCAGGCCGCTGTTGATTATCTGCCGCGTGCAACATGCGGCGTGAACATCAGATCACCCGGCCTTCGAGCGATCTGTGTTCCGCCCTATTCGCGTGCATTTGCGAACCCGGTTTTTCGAGCCTCGCGATACGCCTAGGCTGAGGGAAGAAAACCGGTCAGCGCGAAGGCGCGCTCCAGGGTCGGCTCGGCACGCTGGCGCGCCGCGGCGGCGCCCCGGGCAAGCAGCGCATCCAGACCGGCCGTATCGTCGCGGTATTCGGCATAGCGTTGCTGCAGCGGTTCCAGAAAGGCCACCACCGCATCGGCCAGATCGCCCTTGAGCGCGCCGTAGCCCTGGCCCGCATAGCGGTTTTCCAGATCGGCGATGGATTCATCTGTGACCGCGGAATAGATCGACAACAGGTTCGACACGCCCGGCTTTTCGGCCTCGTCGAAGCGAATCTCGCCGTCGGAATCGGTGACCGCGCGCTTGATCTTCTTGATCACCCGCTTGGGTTCGTCGAGCAGCTTGATGACGTTGGCCTCGACATCGTCGGACTTGGACATCTTCGCGGTCGGATCGCCCAGGCTCATGATCCGTGCGCCCACTTCCGGGATGATCGGCTCGGGCACGGTGAACAGATCTTCGCCGGCGCGCGCGTTAAAGCGCTCGGCCAGGTTGCGGGCCAGCTCGAGATGCTGTTTCTGGTCGTTGCCCACCGGCACGGCATCGGTCTGGTAAAGCAGAATGTCGGCGGCCATCAGCACGGGGTAGTCGAACAGCCCGGCGTTGATGTTGTCGACGTTCTTGGCCGACTTATCCTTGAACTGGGTCATACGATTGAGCTCGCCCATCGACGTATGACAGTTCAGCAGCCAGGCCAGCTGGGCATGCGCGGGCACGTGCGACTGCACGAACATGGTGGCCCGCTCCGGATCGATCCCAGCGGCCAGATACAGGCACAGGAACTCGTGGCAGCGCTCGCGCAGCGCGGCCGGGTCCTGACGCACCGTGATTGCATGCATATCGACCAGCGCGAACAGGCAGTCGTGGCTGTCCTGCATGGCCACCCAGTGCTTGAGCGCGCCGATATAGTTGCCGAGCGTCAGCTCGCCGGAAGGCTGGATACCGGATAGAACGATGGGTTTGGCAATCTCGGAACTCACACGCGGCCTCTTGGCAATTCAGTCAGCGCTGATTTATCAAAGCCGCGAGTATACGCAAGCGCGCGGCCGCTTTGGACCGCAACCGCCGATCCTGACGTAGCTCAGTCTTCGACCGGGTCCAGCCCGATCGCCTCGGCGCTGCCCTTGCCGGGGCGCAGGATCTGCGGCACCGCGGTGGTCAGATCCACCACCGTAGTGGGTTCCACGCCCGTCGCGCCGCCGTCGACGATGATATCGAGCTGCTTGTCGAACGCCTCGCGTACGTCGAAGGCCTCCGAGAGCGGAAGTTCGTCGTCAGGGCGTTGGGCGGTGACCGACATGATCGGTTCGTCCATTGCCTCGGCAATGGCGCGCGCGACCGGATGCCCGGGCACGCGAATACCGATGGTCTTGCGCTTGGGATGGGCCAGCCAGTTCGGCACCACCTTCGATGCGGGCAGCACGAAGGTATAGGCGCCGGGCGTCGCCGCCTTGAGCAGACGAAAGCTGGTGTTCTCTACCTTGGCATAGGTCGAGATTTCGGACAGATCCCGACACACCAGCGTGAAGAAATGATCGCGCCCGAAGCCACGCATCTGCCGGATACGATCGATCGCGTTCTTGTCGCCCATCGCGCACGCAAGGCCGTAGGACGAGTCCGTCGGATAGGCAATCACCCGGCCTGCGCGCAAGGCATCGGCCACCTGGCTGATACGGCGCGGCTGCGGGGTTTCGGCGTGTACGTGAACGATTTCGGCCATGCGGGCATTATATCGGCTACGTCGATGGCGCGGCAGGTTTTTTCGTCGTTCTTGGCCGATCGCGCCCGAGATGCGGCACACTGCGCCTTATCGGTATTACAAACTCTGGTCAGGACAATCCCATGGATTACTTTGCGATCGTGTCTTTCGATGTGGCGGACAGCAGCGATGGCCGCAAGAAGGCCGTCGACGAACACCGTGCACGGCTCGAGGAACTCGACCAGGCCGGGCGCCTGCTCACCGCCGGCCCGCTGCCGCGCGAGGATGCCTATGGCAAGGTCACCGACGGCTTTCAGGGCAGCATCATCATCGCCGCGTTCGACAGCCTTGACGATGCCCGTGCCTGGGCCAAGGTCGATCCGTACAACGCCGAGGGCGTGTACATGGAAAGCACGGTCTATCCGTACAAGAAGGTTTACTGAGCGTATGAGTGATCGTATTCCGCGTATTCGCGAAGCGCTCGAACAGGGCCTGAACACGCAGGAAGTCGCAATCCGTGACGACAGCCACCTGCACGCCGGCCATGCCGGGGCGAAGACGGGCCTGGGCCATTTCCATGTCACCGTCCGCTCGCCCCGCTTCACCGGCACGTCGCCCATCGAGCGCCACAAGCTCGTCTACGAAGCGCTCGGCACGTTGATGCAAACCGATATACACGCGGTATCGATTCGCGCGCTGGCGCCGGAGGAATAACCGGCGCGCCGCGCTGGCTGAACGACTCGCCCGCTCGACATAAAACAAGAACGAACGCCAGCGCGTTTGAGGGGACACAACATGATCCATCGCCCGTACCGGCACCGCACGGTGGCGATTGCCGTCGCCCTGACTTTCGGGCTGCCGGCCCATGCCCAGGACAGGGTCGGCGCCCCGGCCGGCGACGATGGCATCGACCGCCTCGAATCGCTCGCGCCGATCGAAGTACAAAGTCTGCGGCTGAACACCGAGGTGCTCACCTCGCCGGCCGCGGTCGACGTCACCGAAGCCCGCGATATCCAGCAGGGTCGGGCCAAGGCGCAGCTGGATTCCGCACTCAACCGTACGCCGGGCGTTTACGCCAACAACGGCAGCAACTTCGCCCAGAACCTGCGGATTTCCATTCGCGGCTTTGGCGCGCGCTCGGCGTTTGGCGTGCGCGGGGTCAAGGTGCTCGTGGACGGTATCCCGGAGACGCTGGCCGACGGCCAGGCCCAGACCGACACCATCGACCTCGGCGCGGTGGAGCGTCTTGAAGTGATCCGCGGCCCGTTTTCCGCGCTTTACGGCAACGCCACCGGCGGCGTGGTCGATATCACCACCACCACGCCGGCCAGCGGGCCAATCGATCGCGGCGAACTGACCGTGGGTGGCCACGGCTACCGGCGGATCGAAGCCGCCACCGCCCACGAGCGCGGCGACTGGGGCTATGCGCTGACCGCCTCCCAGCTCGATATCGACGGCTATCGCGCCCATAGCGAGGTCAAGAAACAGCAGCTCACCGGCAAGCTCGAACGCCGCGTGGGCGCCACCGGCACGCTGCGGCTGGTCACGCGCGTGCTCGATGCGCCGGACACGCTCGACCCCGGCGGCGTAACCCTGGAACAGGCCCGAGCCGACCGGCGCGCGGCACGCGACGCCAACCTCGCATTCGATGCCCGCCAGTCGGCCTCGCAGCAGACCGTGGGCCTGGTGTACGAAGACCAGCTCGCCGAGAACCAGAGCTATTCTGCAAACCTGTTCTACAGCAACCGCGACTTCATCCAGTATCTGCCCTTCGAGGATGCAGGCGTGGTGGCCTACGACCGCGACTTCTTCGGCGGCGGCCTCCAGAGCACGCGCTTCGACACGCTATTCGGCCACGACAACCAGCTCGTGGCCGGCATCGATGCCCAGATTCAGCAGGATGCGCGTACCCGCTACGACAACATCGCCGGCAACAAGGGCGCGCTCGGCCTGGAAGAAGATCAGCAGGCCACCAGCATCGGCGTGTTTGCCCAGAACGTGTTCTCGATCAGTTCCGATCTGGAACTCACCACC
>NZ_CAXGSH010000156.1:0-4479 GCF_964012375.1 uncultured Salinisphaera sp. | reverse complement strand
TCGACGTCATCCACATGAATCTGCACAAGACCTTCTCCACACCGCACGGCGGCGGCGGGCCGGGCTCCGGTGCGGTGGGCGTGGGTAAACGGCTGCGCGACTTCATGCCCATCCCGGTGGTCGGGCGCGACGGCGAGGGCGATGATGCGACGTATCGCTGGCTGAGCGAAAAGGACATTCCGAATACGATCGGGCGGTTGTCCGCGTTCATGGGCAATGCCGGCGTGCTGCTGCGGGCCTATGTCTATGCCCGGCTGCTCGGGCGTGACGGCATGACCCGGGTGGCCGAATTTGCCACCCTCAACTCGAACTATCTGATGGCGCGGCTACGCGCGGCCGGCTTCGATCTGGCCTTTCCCGAGCGGCGTGCCAGCCACGAGTTCATCGTCACCCTCAAGCGCCAGAAGCAGCAGCTGGATGTCAGTGCGACCGACGTCGCCAAGCGGCTGCTCGACTACGGTTTTCACGCGCCGACCATCTATTTCCCGCTACTCGTGCCCGAGTGCTTTCTCATCGAGCCGACCGAAAGCGAATCCAAGGAAACCCTGGATGCCTTCGTCGACGCCATGGTCGCGATCTGGGAAGAAGCCAAGGCCGATGCTACGACCTTGAAAGAGGCGCCGGTTAAGCTGCCGGTACGGCGTCTGGACGAGGTCGCCGCCGCCAAGAACCTCGATCTGAAGCACGAATCCGCCACCGCGGCCGGCGCCTGAGTCACGGCCGCCGACCGAACTCGCCGGCTGTATGCCATGGCTATGGCATGATGGGCGGCTGACCTTCGTGTGACGTGCCTTCGGCGCGTACCGAATCTCATCGAATAAAGGACAAGCTATGTCAGCTCTGATCTGCGGATCTTTCGCCTACGACACGATCATGGTCTACACAGGCCACTTCAAGAACGAGATCCTGCCGGATCGCGTGCATATGCTGAACGTGTCGTTTCTGGTGCCGGAGATGCGGCGCGAGTTTGGCGGCTGTGCCGGCAATATCGCCTATTCCCTGAAGCTGCTGGGCGGTGACGGCATGCCCATGGGCACGGTCGGCACCGACTTCGACGATTATGCCGCCTGGATGGACGAGCACGGCATCAGCCGCGATTACATCAAGGGCGTGGACGATGCCTATACCGCCCAGGCCTATATCACCACCGATTTGGACGACAACCAGATCACCGCCTTTCATCCGGGGGCGATGAACTATGCCCACGAGCAGCAGGTGCCCAGCGACGCGGGCATCACGCTGGGCATCGTCTCCCCCGACGGCAAGGACGGCATGGTCCAGCACGCGGCCCAGTTCGCGGAGGCCGGCATCGATTTCATCTTCGATCCGGGCCAGGGCCTGCCGATGTTCAACGGCGAAGAGCTCAAGCGCTTTCTTGGCCAGGCGGCGTATGTCGCGGTTAACGACTACGAAGCCGAGCTGATGAGCGATCGCACCGGCCTGTCGGTCGCCGAGATGGCCAAAAACCTCAAGGCCATGATCGTGACCAAGGGCGGGGAGGGGTCGGTGATTCACGCCGACGGCGAACAGTTCAAGATTCCTGCCGGCTCGCCTACCGCGCTGGCCGACCCGACCGGCTGTGGCGATGCCTTTCGTGCCGGTTTGATCTGGGGGCTGCAGCAGGGCCTGGACTGGCCGACGATCGGCCGCGTGGCCTCGCTGATGGGCACGATCAAGATCGAGCGCCCCGGCACCCAGAACCATCGCTTCACCATGGATGAGTTCAAGGCGCGCTACAAGGAAGAATTCGAGCAAGAACTGGGCTGAATACTGCCAGCGAGGCCGTCATGATCAGCATGCCCCAGCGCCTGAGCACGCCGCGGCTGACGCTGCGCGTGCCCCATGGCGGCGATGCCGACGCGATCTTCGCGTTCGCAAGCGATGCCGAGGTCACCCGGTTCATGACCTGGGCACAGCATGTCGACCTCGACGACAGCAGCGACTTTCTCGACGACGTGGCCGAGGGCTGGTCGTCGGGTGAAGACTACTGCTGGCTCATCGAGCATCCCGAACGTGGCGGCATCGGCACGGTGGCCTGTTCGTTCAGCGAGCACGGCGCCGAGATCGGCTATGTGCTCGCCCGTTCGGCCTGGCGCGAGGGCTTTGGCCGCGAGGCCGCGGCCGCGGTCTTCGATGCCGCGCAATCCATCGACGACCTCTATCGAATCTGGGCGACCTGCGATACCGAAAACGCGGCCTCAAAGCGCATTCTCGAAGCCCTGGGCATGGTCTACGAAGGCTGTTTGCAGCGCTGGTCGCCGCGGCCGAATCATGCCGACCGGCGCAATGGGCCGCGCGATGTGTTCATGTACGCCTGGACGCGGTGATCGACCGGTTGATTTTTGCCGTCGGGCGCCGCGCTTTGATGGCCCGCTGCGGCGAGGTCCTGCCGTTGGCGGACTACGGCCAACGCCCTTGGCGTATTGCGTAACAGCGCTGCAACGCGCAATTGCCATAAGATAGCGCCCATTCAGCAAGTCTGAACCGCCAACGTCCGTACGGGCGCGGGGCTTGTATCAGGTCGGCATCCCCTTCGGGGCGCCGCCTGGCTCGGTTTACAGGTGCGCGCTCGCCCGTGCGGTGCTCGCAACAAACGTCAACACGACCTAGAATTCTTCGCCATGTTCGTGCATCCCGATATCGACCCCGTCGCCGTAGCCATCGGCCCGCTTGCCGTGCACTGGTACGGCCTGATGTATCTGCTGAGTTTTCTCATCGGCTGGGGGCTCGGCATCGTGCGCACGAAGCAGGCGCATATCCACTGGCAGCGCGAAGAAGTCGGCGATCTGCTGTTCTATGTGGTGCTCGGCGTGGTCGTGGGCGGGCGCGTGGGCTATATGCTGTTCTACCAGCCCGGCCTGCTGCTGGATAACCCGTTGCAGCTGTTCTATATCTGGCAGGGCGGCATGTCTTTTCATGGCGGCATGCTCGGGGTATTCGCCGCGGCCGGCTGGTTCGCGCGCAGCACGCAGCGTGCGTTTTTCGATATCACCGACTTCGTGGCGCCCATCGTGCCGGTCGGCCTGTTCTTCGGGCGTATCGCCAACTTCATCAACGGCGAGCTGATCGGCCGGGTGACGGACGTGCCCTGGGCCATGATCTACCCGCATGTCGACATGGCGCCGCGCCATCCCTCCGAGCTCTATGAAGCCGGGCTCGAAGGTCTGCTGCTGTTCGCGATTCTGTGGCTGTTTGCCCGCAAGCCGCGTCCGCGCATGGCTGTTTCGGGGTTGTTCCTGGTCGGCTACGGCTGTCTGCGGTTCTTTGCCGAGTTCTTCCGCCAGCCGGACTCGTTTCTCGGCTTCGTCGCCTTCGACTGGATGACCATGGGGCAGGTGCTGTGTACGCCGATGATCCTGGGCGGCATTCTGTTGCTCGCTCTGGCTTATCGGCATAAGCCGGTGACGTCATGAGTGGCACGGCCAGGGCGGCACTCGAGCAGCCGTATCTGGATCTTATGCGCGAGGTGCGCCACCACGGTACGCCCAAGGGCGACCGCACGGGCACCGGTACGCTGTCGGTGTTCGGGCGCCAGATGCGCTTTGATCTGACACAGGGGTTTCCGGTACTCACGACCAAGAAACTCTATCTGCGCGCGATCATCCACGAGTTGCTGTGGTTCATCGCCGGCGATACCAACATCGGCTATCTCAAGGACAACCGTGTTCGCATCTGGGACGAATGGGCGGACGAAAACGGTGATCTCGGCCCGGTCTATGGCTATCAGTGGCGCAGCTGGCCCGCCCCCGACGGGGCCTCGGTGGATCAGCTGGCCAAGGTCGTGGACTCGATCAAGCACAACCCGGATTCGCGCCGGCATATCGTGACGGCCTGGAATCCGGCTCAGGTCGACGATATGGCACTGCCGCCCTGCCATTTGCTGTTCCAGTTCTATGTGGCCGACGGGCGTTTGTCCTGCCAGCTCTACCAGCGCAGTGCGGATATCTTTCTGGGCGTGCCGTTCAATATCGCGTCCTATGCGCTGCTCACGCACATGATCGCGCAGGTCTGCGGGCTGCAGGTCGGCGAGTTCGTGCATACCCTGGGCGACGCGCATTTGTATCTGAATCATCTCGAGCAGGCCGACGAACAGCTCGCGCGCACGCCGTATCCGGCCCCGCGTCTGTGGCTTAACCCTGACGTAAACGATCTTTTCGCGTTCAGCTTCGACGATATTCGACTCGAAGGCTACGAGAGTCATGCCCGAATCAGCGCCCCGGTCGCTGTATAGATCCTAGGGCGTGTCGTCATAAGATATGACGTCGCATTGCCCGCACCGGGCGTGTCAGGCAAGGCGCGGGTCGCCGAGCGTGGCGGGCCCACGGTCAAGGGCCGCAACGCCGCACGGCGCGTCCGGCGCGGGCAACCCCCAACGAATAACGATCGGTCGACGGCCAAGCCCCGGCAATCCTGCGCCATAGTCGATTTTCAGGGGCTCGCTTACGTGGAACAACCACGCGACGCTCGCGATGCCTTGTC
>NZ_CAXGSH010000155.1:0-4508 GCF_964012375.1 uncultured Salinisphaera sp. | reverse complement strand
ATGTCAGCCGGACTTCGAATCGAGCGAAGGCTCAGCTGGCGGGCTGATCCTTGTCATGTTCGATCATCGCGTAAGCCGAATGGTTGTGGATCGATTCGAAGTTCTCCGACTCCACAACGTAATAACGAAACCGCGCGTCGTCGTTGAGGCACTGGGCGATATCGCGCACCACGTCCTCGACGAACTTCGGGTTTTCGTATGCTCGCTCGGTGACTGCCTTTTCGTCGACGCGCTTGAGAATGCCGAAAAGCTCGGATGAC
Source organism: uncultured Salinisphaera sp. (assembly GCF_964012375.1). NCBI lineage: Bacteria > Pseudomonadati > Pseudomonadota > Gammaproteobacteria > Salinisphaerales > Salinisphaeraceae > Salinisphaera > uncultured Salinisphaera sp. Next base: position 4,248 of record NZ_CAXGSH010000155.1, on the reverse strand, counting down.
GCCTGCGATTCGGCGATTTCGATGAGTTCTTCCAGCCAGAAGAATTCGGTCGCGCGCACGCGGATGGTGATCAGCGAGCGCTGGTTATGGGCGCCATAGTCGGAAATATCCTTGGAGCAGGGGCACAGGGTGGTCACCGGCACCTTCACTTCGACATACAGATCGGTACGCTCGCCGCGCTGATCGCCGATGAAGGTGACGTTGTAGTCCATCACTCCTTTTTCCCGTGTCACCGGCGCGTACTTGTCGATGAAGTAGGGAAAGCTCATCTCGATATGGCCGTTGTCGGCTTCGAGACGCTCGGTCATCTCACCGAGCATGGTTCGGAACGAGTCGACGGTGATCTGGTGTTCGTGCGCGTTGAGAATCTGCACGAAGCGGGACATGTGCGTGCCCTTGAAATGGTGGGGCAGGTTCACGTACATGCCGAAGGTGGCCACCGTGCTCTGATGGCCGCCCACGCGCTGTTCGATCGACACGGGATGGCGGATATCACAGATGCCGACCCTGTTGATCGCCAGATGGCGGGGATCGGCCCGGCTCTGGACATCTTCGATCTCTGTGCCGGTACGTGCGCTCTCGCGCGCGTTGGAAGCGGTGTTCTTGCTGGCGCCCTGCGCCTTGGCCACGGTACTCATCGTGTTGCGGTTCCAGTCAGGCGAATCGGCCCGCGAGCCGATCCAAAGCGCGCCATGTTAGCGCGCGCGGACTCGGCCCACAAAGCAGCTGTGTCTTCATTGATGGGGTCGATTCATCCCCTTGCAAGGCACGCTTAGCCCGGCGGCCAGGCGAAGTCGCGTCCGCCCAGGATATGTACATGTAAGTGAAACACGCTTTGGCCCACGGCCTCGCCGTTATTGACGACCAGTCGGAAGGCCTCGCCATAGCCTTCGTTCTTGGCGACCTGCCGTGCGGTCAGCAGCAGATGCCCGAGCAGCGCCTGATCGTCGGCTTCGGCGTTAACAAGCATGTCGATGGGCTTTTTCGGGATCACCAGGATATGCATCGGCGCCTGCGCGTTGATGTCGCGAAACGCCAGGCACTGGTCGTCTTCGTGGACGATATCGGCATCGATCTCGCGATTGATGATCTTGGAAAATATGGTTTCGCTCATGGATGCATCCTGATTGGGTGGGCTATTGCGCGTCGACGCATTGTGTCAGAAGCGATCGCGCGATCGTAATAGTGGCGCAAGGGGGCCGCATGGGTTTACCGTCAGCGATGCGAGCGACGCCGCCAGCGGTGGCGCCGAGGACGATATCCAGACCAGGACAAAGCAATAATGAACTATCTCGTGACCGGTGCGACCGGTTTCATCGGTCGTTTCCTTGTCGAAAAACTGCTGACACGGCGCAATGCGACCGTGTATGTGCTGATGCGCCGGGCCAGCGCCGACCGCTATACCGGCCTGTGCGAGAGGCTGGGCGTGAGCGAGGACCGCCTGATCCCGGTCTGGGGCGATATCACCCGGCGCGGGGTGATCGACCGCGAAGCGCTTGAACACCTGACTGGCACTATCGATCATGTCTTTCATCTGGCCGCGGTCTACGACATGAACATGACCGACGCCCAGGCCGACAAGGTCAACAACGAGGGCACGGCGAATATCGTCGCCCTCGCGGGTGCGCTGGCCAACGAATCCGGCAAGAAGCCCTGTTTCCACCATGTCTCGTCGGTGGCAGTGGCCGGCGCGGATTACGAAGGCGTGTTCACCGACGAGATGTTCGACGAGGGCCAGCAGGTCCGCCATCCCTACTATCGGACCAAGTTCCAGTCCGAGGCGATCGTGCGCGAGCACTGCAAGGTGCCGTGGCGGGTCTATCGCCCGGGGATGGTCGTCGGCCATTCCGAAACCGGGGAAATGGACAAGATCGACGGCCCCTATTATTTCTTCAAGCCGATCAAGCGCATCCGCGACAACGTGCCCAAGTGGATGCCGCTACTCGGTATCGAGGGCGGGCAGATGCCGGTGGCGCCGGTGGACTATGTCGTCGATGCGATGGTGCATATTGCCCACAAGCGCAACCTCGACGGTCAGGCATTCTTTCTTATCCAGAACGAGCCGCCGACCGCCGGCGAAATGTTGCGCATCTTCATGCGCGCGGCCCACGGCCCGGATATCGTGCGTCGTTTGCCGACCCACGAGTGGCCGGCCAATATCGAGCACCAGCTCAAGCGTCTGGCCGGCAATATCCCCAAGGCGGAGTGGCTGGAAAAGAGCATTTCCAAGCGTATCGGCGTGCCGTTGTCGATACTCGGCTACGTAAACAATCGCGCCGTGTTCGAAGACGTGAATACCCAGGCCGCGCTCAAGGGCAGCGGTATTCATTGTCCGCGCCTGGAAGACTATGCGGAGACGCTGTGGCGCTACTGGGAAATGCATATGGACTGCGATTTCCATGTGCCCGAGAAGCTGCTGCGGCGCATGCAGGACAAGGTGGTGGTCATCACCGGCGCCTCCAGCGGCATCGGTTTCATGACCGCGAAAAAGCTGGCCCGTGCCGGCGCGACGGTCTGCATGGTGGCACGCACACCCGACAAGCTCGAGGAAACCCGGGCCATCGTGGACAAGATCGGCCTCGGTCGGGCGGTGGCGTATCCCTGCGATCTGAACGATATGCAAGCCATCGATGCCTGCACGAAACAGATTCTGGCCGATCATCATCACGTCGATATTCTGATCAACAACGCCGGGCATTCGATACGACGGGGCGTGTTCGAGTCGCTCAACCGCTTCCACGACTACGAACGCACCATGCAGCTGAACTACTTCGGCGCCATCCGCATGATCTTCAATTTCCTGCCAGCCATGGCGAAACGCCGCACCGGGCACGTCATCAATATTTCCAGTATCGGCTGCCTGACCAACGTGCCGCGTTTTTCGGCCTATGTGGCGTCCAAATCCGCGCTCGACGCCTTTTCACGCTGTCTGTCGCCGGAAGTCGCCTCGCGCAATATCGATCTGACTACTATTTACATGCCGCTGGTGCGTACGCCCATGATCGCGCCCACCAAGCTCTACGACTATGTGCCCACGCTCACACCGGAGCAGGCCGCCGACATGATCGTGTGCGCGATCCTGGAAAAGCCCAAGCGCATTGCCTCGCCGCTGGGCACCACCGCCCAGATTAGCTATGCCCTGTGGCCCAAGGTGAACGACTTCGTGCTGCACAAGGCGTTTCATATGTTCCCCTCGTCCAAGGCCGCCCGCGGTGGGCGCTCGGGCGAGGCCGAAAAGCCCAATATTCCGGGGCGCGTGCTGGCCGCGCTGCTGCCGGGGCCGTACTGGTAGACGCCGACCCTTCCCGGACACGAAAAAGCCGCCCTCGGGCGGCTTTTTCGTGAACCCCGTGTTGGTTAACAGGGGTCAGTCGTCGTCGCCGTTGTTGCGCAGGTCGCGGCGTTCGGACACGGCCTTGGCCAGTTCGCCGAGCAGGGCATCGGTATCCTCCCAGTGCAGGCAGGCATCGGTGATCGACACGCCGTATTCGGGCTCCACGCCCGGCACCAGCTTCTGGTTGCCTTCCTTGAGATGGGATTCGATCATCACGCCGAAGATCGCACGGCTGCCCGCGGCGATCTGACCGCCCACGTCGTCGCCGACTTCCAGCTGTTTCTTGTGCTGCTTGCGGCTGTTGGCGTGCGAGAAGTCGATCATCAGGCGGCCCGACAGCTGCGCCTGTTCGAGCAGGGCGACCGCGCCGGCGACCGAATCGGCGTCGTAGTTCGGCCCGTTCGCACCGCCACGCAGGATGATATGCGTATCGCGATTGCCGTCGGTGGCAAAGATCGCGGACTGGCCTTCCTTGGTCAGCGACAGGAAATGGTGCGGATGATGGGCCGCGCCCACGGCATCCACCGCGATCTTGATCGAACCGCCGGTGCCGTTCTTGAAGCCGACCGGGCAGGACAGCCCCGAGGCCAGCTCGCGATGGCCCTGGCTTTCCGTGGTGCGCGCGCCGATCGCGCCCCAGGCCACCAGATCGGCCAGATACTGCGGCGAGATCAGATCGAGAAACTCGACGCCCGCCGGAATGCCCTGGTCGGCGAGCTTGAGCAGCAGCTCGCGCGCCAGGCGGATGCCCTTGTTGATCTTGAACGAATCGTCCATGTCCGGGTCGTTGATCAGACCCTTCCAGCCCACCGTGGTCCGCGGTTTTTCGAAGTACACCCGCATGACGATGAGCAGATCATCGGCATAGCGTTCGCGCGCATCGGCCAGTTTCTTGGCGTATTCGAGCGCGGCGT
>NZ_CAXGSH010000154.1:0-4538 GCF_964012375.1 uncultured Salinisphaera sp. | reverse complement strand
CGCCGTACCACACCTTCGAGCAGCCGCCGAAGATCGACCCGCGCGAGCTGGCGTAGCGCGCTATTCTTCGTGCGCATCGATTCAATAATGCGCATGCCTACGCGTCTTACTGATTACTACGAGCTGTGCAAGCCGCGCGTGGTGCTTCTGATCGTGTTCACCGCGATGGTGGGCATGTTTCTGGCCACGCCCGGTATGGTGCCGATCGATGCACTTCTTTTCGGCACGCTCGGCATCGGGCTGATGGCAGCTTCCGCCGCCGCGGTTAACCAGATGCTCGATCGCAAGGCCGATCAGCGCATGGCGCGTACCCGCAAGCGCCCGTTGGTCACTGGCCATCTGGACATGGTGCAGTCGGCGCGTTTTGCCGCCGCCATCGGGCTGATCGGCATGGCGATCCTGCTCTGGCTGGTCAACCCACTGACCGCCTGGCTAACGCTGGTCACGCTGGTCGGCTATGCCGGCGTCTATACCGTCTATCTCAAGCGTGCGACGCCACAGAACATCGTCATTGGCGGTGCGGCAGGGGCGGCTCCGCCGGTGCTCGGATGGGTCGCCGTCACCGGAACAGTCGACGTGCACGCGTTGATCCTGTTCCTGATCATCTTCATCTGGACGCCACCGCATTTCTGGGCGCTAGCGATCGAGCGCCATCGCGAATATGCGGAGGTCGATATTCCGATGTTGCCGGTTACGCACGGGCTCGAGTACACCCGTACCCAGGTGCTGCTCTATACGGTGCTGCTGTTCATCGTGTCGCTGCTGCCGTTCGCGACCGGCATGAGCGGACCGTTGTATCTGATCAGCGCGATCGGCCTGTCCGGCTGGTTCCTGATCTACGCTATCCGGCTGAAATACGCGCCGAAGCCGGGGCTGGCGATGCGCACCTTCGGCTATTCGATCTTCTACCTGATGGCACTGTTCACGGCGTTGCTGGTGGATCATCACCTAGCGCCGTTGCTGATGCGAGAAGCTTTTTAATCCTGACTTAACCGCGGTCCTTATCTTGTGCATCAGTGCAGACAGGAGCGCGTTAGATGACTCTTTTCCCGTATCGTCGGCTGGCCATTGTGGTCTTGATTTTGTTGTGCGGTCCCAGTGCGCTGGCCGCCGGTACGGCTTCGTCAAACGATTTCCTTTCCGTGGGCGAGGCCTTTACTTATGACGTCTCGGTCAACGCGGACGACACGCTGACCGTAAGCTGGACGATCGCTGACGGCTACTATTTGTATCGGCATCAATTCGATTTTGCCGGCAAACCGGCACCTGTGGCCGCCGTCGAGATGCCGCACGGCCAGCCCATCGAGGACGAATTCTTCGGCAAATCCGAGGTATATCACGACTCGGTCGCGGTCCGCGTCGACCCCGGTAACGCTGAAACCGTCGAACTGACCTGGCAGGGCTGTGCGGAGGCCGGCCTATGCTATCCACCGCAGCGCGCAACGCTGGATCTGGCCGACTACAACTTGGGCGGCGGCACGGCCGCCCCCGTGGACTCGAACGACGAAGGCGCCGGCACTACGACGACGCAAGCCAAAGCTGGGAAATCCGACGCCCTCGGCGAGGACCAGTCGTTGGCCGCGCAGCTGTCAGACAGCAACACGGCCTGGGTGCTACTGGTGTTCTTCGGGCTCGGGCTGCTGCTGGTATTCACACCCTGCGTACTGCCCATGGTTCCAATCCTGACCAGTTTGATCGTGGGCAGCGGCGCGCGCGGCCGGCGCGGCCTGACGCTGTCGCTGGCCTATGTGCTGCCGATGGCGTTGACCTATGCCCTACTCGGCGTCGCCGCGGCGCTGGCCGGCGCCAACTTGCAGGCCGCACTTCAGACCCCCTGGGTGCTGGGCGCATTCGCGCTCGTGTTTGTGGCACTCGCGCTGGCGATGTTCGGCGTCTACGAGTTGCAGCTGCCGGCGGCCCTGCGTAACCGGCTGGATCGCGCCAGCAGCGCCCAGCGCGGCGGAAGCCTCGGCGGCGCGGCGGTCATGGGCGCACTATCGGCGCTGATCGTCGGCCCGTGTATGACCGCGCCGCTGGCCGGGGCGCTGCTGTTCATCGCCGAATCCGGCGACGTGCTAATCGGCGGCAGCGCGCTGTTCGCGCTCGGCCTGGGCATGGGCGCGCCGCTGGTCCTCGCCGGCAGCCTCGGGGCCCGATTCCTGCCACGCCCGGGGCCGTGGATGAACGGCGTGAAGGCGGTGTTCGGTTTCGTCCTGCTGGGCATGGCGCTGTGGTTCGTCGCCCGCGTGACGCCCGCCCCCTGGATGCTCGGACTGTGGGGCGCGTGGCTGCTCGCCATCGGCACCACGCTCTATCAGGTCGCGCTGCGCGCCGCCCAGGCGACGCTACCGCTAGCGATGATCGCGCGCGTAGCCGGCCTTCTGATCGGCCTCTGGGGCGCGCTGCTGGTGATCGGCGCCGCCGGTGGCGCCAGCGATCCGATGCGGCCGCTGGCCTTTGCCGGCGCGCCCGCGAACACGACCGACGCGGGCGGCGAAGCCGGTGCGCAGACAGACGACTTCATGGCCCGTTTTGAGCCCGTGTCCGATCTCGACGCTCTTGATGCGCAAGTGGCCAAGGCCGGCGAAAACGGCCGCTGGACGGTCGTGGATTTCTACGCCGACTGGTGTATCTCGTGCAAGGTGATCGAATCCGAAGTCTTCGGCGACGCCCGCGTACAGGCGGCACTGGACGACGTGCAGCTGCTGCGCCCGGACGTGACCGACAACGACGCCGCCGACCGCGCGCTGATGGGCCACTACGGCGTCGTCGGCCCACCCACCCTGCTGCTGATCGGCCCGGACGGCGAAGAGGCCCGCAGCGCGCGCATCGTCGGCGAGCTGGACGCCGAGGCCTTCCTCGATCACCTCGAGCGCGCACGTGACGACTTGGAGAATTCCTGATGCTGTCCTTCAACCTCGGCCCGCTGGCGATCTCGGTCGCCCATGCCCTGATGCTTTTCGCGCTGATTACGGCGTTGATAGCCGGCAAGGTTGCCGCGCGCCGGCGTGAAGTGCCGATCACCGACACGCTGTTCAACCTGGCGCTGGCCGGCGCGGTGGCGGCCCGGCTGGTGTTCGTGATCCGCTATTTCGGCGAATACCGCCCGGCGCCGCTGGGCATTTTCGACATTCGTGACGGCGGTTTCGATGCGATCGGCGGGCTGCTGGGCATGGCCGCCTACGCAAGCTTCGTGGTCTGGCGCCGGCCGCTGCTGCGCGCACCGCTGGCCGCCGCGCTGGTCGCCGGCGGCCTCGCCTGGGGGCTGACCGGCGGCGCGCTCACCTTGATCGAACAGCAGGCGGCGAGCCTGCCCGAGGCACGGCTGCAGACGCTGGATGGCCGCGCCACCGATCTCGCTACGCTACAGGCCGAAGCCGAGGGCCGGCCGATGGTGGTCAATCTATGGGCGACCTGGTGTCCGCCCTGCCGTGCGGAGATGCCCGTCCTCGAGGCCGCCCAGAACGAGCGCGACGACGTGCTGTTCGTGTTCGCCAACCAGGCCGAGGCAACGCCCACCATCCAGAGTTTCCTGAACAGTCAGGATCTGCACATCGAACACGTGCTGCGCGACTCGGGCGGGCATCTGGCCAAGCAGGCCGGATCAGCCGCATTGCCTACGACACTGTTCTACGACGGCGACGGGCGTTTGGTCGACAGCCATCTGGGCCAGCTGTCGCGCGCGACTCTCACCGCCGCTCTCGAACGTTTCGACACGGCGCCCACTGCTTCTTCTCACGATGATGAGGAACAACCATGACCAGAACCGCACGACTATCTCTAATCCTGACGATCACCGCTACCGCCATCGGCATGTACGCGCTGGTCGCATGGGCCGCCCCCGAAGAAGAATCCGATTCACCGGCGCCCGTGGCGGCGATGGAGGATCGTGGAATGAATATTCTCGGCTCTTTCGATGCCCCAAGCGGGCTGACCGGATACGCCGCTACCGTCCAGGGCCGGCCAATGGCGATTTATGTAACGGAGGACGGCAAGCATGCAGTACTCGGCACGCTAGTCGACGAACAGGGCAACAATCTGACGGCCGACCCTCTGGAGCGTATATCGTCGGGACCGCAGAACAAGAAGGCTTGGGACCAGTTGGAAGACGCCACTTGGGTCCGTGATGGTGACGCCGACGCGCCCCGTATCGTCTACGAGATCACCGATCCGAACTGCCCTTACTGCAACGAGTTCTGGCAGACAGCACGCCCCTGGGTGGAAGCGGGTGACGTCCAGATCCGCCACGTCATGGTCGGTATTCTCAAAGCCGACAGCGTGCCGAAGGCCGCCACGATCGTCGGCGCTGATGATCCGGAGGGTGCACTGGAACGCCAGGAGCGCAACTACGCCAGCGGCGGTATCGAAGTCACCGAGAATATTTCGGACGCCGCTCGCGACAAGGTCCAGGACAACAACGCCCTCATGGAGGCCTTGGGCTATTTCGCCACGCCGACGATTCTCTATCGCAAGACCAACGGGGATATCGGACTCAAACAGGGCATGCCACGCGGCGACGACGTAGAGAAGATTCTGGG
>NZ_CAXGSH010000153.1:0-4713 GCF_964012375.1 uncultured Salinisphaera sp. | reverse complement strand
CGGCTGCGCTACGAGATCAAGCGCGAGTTCGCGCCTTATATCGGCGTACGCTGGGAGCAGACCTATGGCGAAACCAAGGACATCGCCCAGGCCGAAGGCGAGGAAACGTCGTCGACCGCTTTCGTGGTCGGTATCCGCGCCTGGTACTGATAGGGGAATCACCGGATGTATGGAAGGCGTTCATCTCATTAAAATGGCTGTGGACTTTGCGTACGTGCTCGCAGCGAGCCAAAGGGGGTAAAACGCAATGGCGTTAACGGGCCTACTCACCATCATGGGCACGATCGTGGCGGGCGCCCTGCTGTTGCAGTGGGTTGCGGCACGCGCTCGTCGCGATCGCGTGGTCGAGTCGCAGAAGATCCCGTTCCTCGGGGGCAGCGCACCGCAAACGCATGCCTGGCAGCGGTTTCACGTGCGTTACTACTCGATGACGCTGCTATTCATCGCCTTCGAAATGGAAATGATGTTCATGTACCCATGGGCGGTCGTGTACGTCGCCGAAGGCGTCAAGGCGCTCGCGGAGATGGGCATGTTCCTCGCTATCCTCACGGTGGGCATCCTCTACGGCTGGCGCGAAGGTATCTTTCGGTGGCAGTGAAGATGCTCGAACGCCTGGCGGCACGCGCCCCCGTGCCGGTATTCGTGGCCATGGGGCGCGACCGCGCCCCTGCCGTCGAGCGCTTGCTGCAGAGTGCGGATATCGACGTAACCGCCACACCCCGACACGCCAGCATCCTGTTGGTCGCGGGTCGCGTCCGGGATAGCGACCAAGCTTACCTCGACCGGATCCACGACCAGCTCCCCCACCCACGCGCCACGTTCTGGTGGGGAGACGAACAGGGCGACGACGTGGACGAAGCCCAGCGCGCTGCATCATTCGACGATCCAGTAATTTCTTTACGTGCGCTTTACCGCAACCTGATTTCCGGCGCCCATGCATCGGAGACCCACCGGCTCCCGGACGAACCACCCGCACCTTGGCGCGGCAAGGGCGATCACGGTCAGGGCGGCGAAGGGATGATGGGTGGCGTGCCCTACGGGCGCATGATGCCCATGCCGCCGACGCCGGATATTCGCGACGGGCTGGCGCTGGATGTCTACACCACCCAGATCGGGCCGTTCATGCCGTACTGGCCGGCTGGATTGGTACTGGAGGTCACGTTCCAGGGCGACGTGATCCAGTCAGCCGAAGTGGTTCAGCCGCCCTATCCGCCGCGCGACGTCGATCGCGTACCGTTCGACCGCTTGTTGCACGAAACGACGGCCTTGGCCCAGATCGAGCGAGCACGCGCTGCGCACCATCTCGTGTGCATCGCCCGCCTCCTGTCGCTCGTCGGATTGCCGACACTGAGTCGGCGCGCCCAAATATTGGCGGCACGCGTACGCGCGAACGAGACCATCGCTATTGCGCCGCTGCGAAAAGCGGCCGCCCGATCCGGTTTGACGGCTGCCCTCGCACCGGGACTCGGTCGGATCGATGACCGACTGGCGCGTGAGCTCGGTGGACCGGCACAGCGCGCTGCCGGCCACGCTATCGACGACCGCAGCGATAACCCAATGTACAAGCGACTCGACTTCACGCCGGTCACGCAAACACAAAGCGACTGTCGAGCGCGTCTGGCGCAATGGTTCGACGAAGCCGAACAAGCGCTGGCGCTCGTTTCGGCGGCGCCCGACGCGATGATTGGCCAAGGCGCACTTGTCGAGGCGCCATGGGCGCTTCGGGCACCGCCGGTCGACTATCGCTTAACCGAGCTATTACCCGGACTTGAATGGAGTGAGGCGCTGCTGGTGCTCAACAGTTTCGATAGCGCCGCGCTGTGTCGCATGGCGCCACTGGAGGCCCCATGACCCCGATCGTTCTGACCGTGGCCTGGGTCGCTTTCCTCCTCGGCATGGCGTGGTACATAGCCGTGCTCGACGGTCTATGGTCGGCCGCGCGCGAAGGTCGACCGCCGCGCGCCCCGCTCGCCAACCCGCTCTACCGGTGCGCTACGATGCTGCGCCAGCAGTCCAATCTGACTGAAGCGCCGGATTTGCTGAACTGGCGTCTGGCGCCTGCACTGTATGCCGGGCTGGCCGGTACCGGCGTCGCGCTCGTGCCCTTCTCCGGTGCCAGCGTGCTTGCGGACCTCGAAGTCGGCATCGTCTGGTGGGGCGCCGTCGAAGCGCTGACGGTCGTGATCGTCTTCCTCCACGGTTGGTCGGCCAATTCCCAATTCGGCCTGATCGGCGCCTACCGCTATGTCGCCATCGGGCTGCCGGCCATGCTGATCAGCATGTTCGTGCTTATCGCCGCGGCGTTGCCCGCCGAGTCGCTGGCTGTTCCGAAGATCATCGAATCCCAGCGCGAACTCTGGAATGTCATCCGCCAGCCGCTCGGGCTCCCGCTGTTCCTGCTGATCGGCCTGTCTCTCAGCTTCAGAGGCCCGTTCAACTACGCGGACTCGGCCGATCTGGCCGACGGCACGGCCTCGGAGATCTCGGGAGCGGCGCGGCTGGTCTGGGAATTCGCGCGGCTCGCGATGCTTACAGCGGTAGCCACCGTAGCGGCCAGTGTATTCCTGGGCGGCTATCTGGGGCCCTGGTTGCCCGGGCCGATGTGGCTGGTGCTCAAGACTGCAGCCGTGCTTCTGGTCCTGGTCGGCCTCAGCCACCAGCTGGCTCGGATTTCGCCGAGTCGGATGATGACTTTGATCTGGACGGTGCTACTGCCGCTATCGTTCGTGCACTTGGTATGGGCCGGAGTATTGGCGCTATGAACGTCACCGATATCGCATTCTGGATCTTCGCGGCGATCGCCGTGGTAAGCGGCTGGCGCGTGTTCTGCACCGACTCGATGGTTCGCGCCTCGTTCCTCCTGATGCTGTCGTTCATCGCCGTCGGCTTGATCATGGTCTTGCTGAACGCGCCGTATCTCGGCATCGCGACCGTTTTCATGATGGCAGTGGAGATGATGGTGATGGCGCTGTTCATGGTCATGTACATGATGAACCCGGCGGGCCTGAATCCGATGATGATGGTGCACCAGCACCGTTTCTCGATCGCGGCCGGCGTCTTCCTCTTCGCGGCACTGACCGGTCTGATCATTGTCACGCGCTTTACCTCCAACCCGGTCGCACCGGGCACCGAGGTCGTCGCCGGTCTCGGTAAGGAACTGCTCGGCGACTCGATGCTCATCTTCGAAACCGCCGGTGTCACGCTGCTGGCAACCATGGTTGCCAGCGTCATTCTGTCCAGCCGCAGCGGACGCTTCGGCGCCGCCGATACGGGCTCGGTACCGCCGCCCCTGGAACCGGGTGGCGAACCGGCCGGGCGCCAGCCCGAACAGGCCAGCGGCCACGCCCATCACCACCATTGATCGGGAAGCGCTCATGACACTCACCACGATATTGATCGTCGCCGCCGCGCTCATCGGCATCGGGCTCTACGGCACGTTGTCGCAACAGTCTTTCGTGATGCTGATGATGGGCCTCGAACTGATGCTCAACGGCGTCATGCTCGCAGCGGTCGGTTTCTGGTCGCTTACCGCAGGCGGCCTGCCGACAGGCCAGCTGCTGACCATTATCGTGATGGCCGTGATGGCGGTCGAAATGGCCGTAGGCTTCGCATTGATCACTGCGGTCTACCGCAATCGCCAGGCTGATGTCACCGAAGGCCTGACGACGCTGAAGCATTGATCATGCTCTGGCTTGTCGCCCTGTTTCCGCTTTTCGCTGCCGTCATCGTTCATGCGTCGCCGATGCAGCGCCGCCCCGCTCTGGGCGCTGCGGGCCTTGGTGTGCTGCTCGCCACACTGTTGCTGACGGTTTTTGCGGGCCTGGAGGGCTGGGTCGGACGATTCGCCTGGAGTACCCCGCTTCAGTTCGAGGTGGTGCTGACCTCACGGTCGGTCGTCATGGCGTTGCTGGTACCGGTCATTGCGCTACCCGTGCTGGCCTACGCCGCGGCCCACGAACGCTTGCAGGGTTTGAACCGTCTGGTATCGCTGTTACTGCTGTTCGTCGGCGCCATGCTGTTGCTGGTGATCGCGGCCGACCTTATCACCCTGCTTATCGGCTGGGAGCTAGTCGGCGCCTGCTCTTGGGCGTTGATCGGGCACGAACGGCAACGCGTATCGCATGCGGCCTCGGCGCGCTACGCATTCGTGATGACCCGTTTCGGCGATCTCGGACTGTTCGTCGCGGCCATGGTCGTGTTCAGGGATACGGGTACCTTCGCTTTTGCCGCGCTCGAAACCCTCGGTGGGCCGCAGCAAACGATTCTGGTTGCCGGGATCGTACTGAGCGCGGCCGCGAAATCCGGCCAGCTCCCGTTCGCGCCGTGGTTGTTTCGTGCCATGGACGGGCCGACGTCGGTGTCTGCCCTGCTGCATTCGGCCACCATGGTCGCTGCGGGGGCCTATCTGTTGATCCGGCTCGAACCGATACTCGCTCAGATGCCTTGGTTTGAACCTGCCACAATCGGCATCGGTCTCGCCACGGCGCTTGCAGGCGGTCTGACCGCCCTGCTCCAGCCTCACGCAAAGAAATTGCTCGCGGCTTCCACCTCTGCACACTACGGTTTGATGTTCGTCGCGGTCGGCGCTGGCTATCCTGAAATAGCGCTGCTGCATCTGGTGGCGCACGCGGTATTCAAGGCATTGCTGTTTCTAAGCGCCGGCATCGCGGGCCGTCAGGCCGTGAGTTTCAGCCTAACGGAGATGGGCTTCGG
>NZ_CAXGSH010000152.1:0-4825 GCF_964012375.1 uncultured Salinisphaera sp. | reverse complement strand
CCCTGGATCAGATCCCGACGGCGTTGATGAGCGCCGCCAATCAAGCCGGCCTGCGAGAGGCGCTCACCGCCAGCGATCTGGTGACCGTAATCGACGGCGATGCGGGCGACGACACGCCTACCCGCCCGCTCGTGCTGGAAAACGGCCGCCTCTATCTCCAGCGCTATCACGCCTACGAAACCAAGCTTGCCGAACGTCTGAGCACGCTGATGGCTGCCGAGCCGAACCCCGTGAACGTCGACGCGCTCAAACCCGGCAACGGCCTGTTCGCAGCCGACGCCGCCAATCCGAACGCTACCAACTGGCAGGCCGTGGCCGCCTTCGCCGCCCTGCGCCACCACTTCACCGTGATCTCCGGCGGCCCCGGCACGGGCAAGACCTACAGCATCGTTCGCCTGCTGCGCGTGCTCATCGAAGCCGCGCTTCGCGAGGAACAGACACCGCCGCTGATCGCACTGGCCGCGCCTACCGGCAAGGCCGCCGCACGCATGCTCGAATCCGTACGCAACGGCCTTGACGACATGGGCGCGGACGCAACCTTCGACAAACAGCGCGTGGAAGAACACGTACCGCAAACCGCCCGCACGTTGCACCGCCTGCTCGGCCTGACCGGCGCCACCACCCGCGCCCGCTTCAACGCCGACAACCCGCTGCCGTATGACGTGGTCATCGTCGACGAAGCCTCGATGGTGGACCTACCCATGATGACCAAGCTCGCGGACGCGATACGCGATGACGCCCGGCTGATCCTACTCGGCGACCGCTACCAGCTGGCCTCGGTCGAATCCGGCTCCGTGCTCGCGGAAATCTGTGCCAACGCCGGGGTGAACCGCTTCACTGAAGACCAGCAAACCGCCGCCGGCGACCTGCTTGCCCAGCCCATGCAAGCCGCCAACCACGCCCTGGCCGATCACGTCGTCACGCTACAAACCAGCCGCCGCTTCAACGCCGACAGCACCATTGGCCAACTCGCCGCCGCCGTGAACGCGGGCGACGTCGACGCTACACAAGCTCTGCTCAACGCCGGCCACGACGACCTCGCCTATCACGACCGGTCAGATGCCCGCGCCATCAGCCAACTCATGAACGATCTGGCCGACGATTACGCCACGCTTTGCGAGGCCACCGGCCCAACACTCGCCCTGGCCCAACTCGGCCAACAATCCGTGCTCACCGCCGTACGCCAGGGCCCCGCCGGCAGCGAAACCATCAACGCCGGCATCACCGAACGCCTCGCCCGCCGCTTCGACTTCAATCCAATCGAGCCCTGGTACCACGGCCGCCCCGTCATGGTCAGACGAAACGACTACAAAACCGGGCTCTATAACGGCGATGTGGGTATTGCGCTCAGAAACACAGACGGGCAACTCAGGGTCTGGTTCGAGGGCGATAACGGCCTGCGCGCATTCCTGCCCAGCGCACTACCGGCGCACGACAGCGTGTACGCAATGACGATTCACAAGAGCCAGGGCTCGGAGTTCGATGCCGTCACCCTCGTGCTGCCGGATTACGACGTACCGGTGTTGACGCGAGAGCTGTTCTATACCGGGCTGACGCGCACTCGGCAGCGTTTGCTGGTGTTCGCTGAACGATCTGCCTTGCAGCGTGCGTTAAATCGTCGCGTTAACCGCATCTCCGGGATCGCCGCACGCGTAGTGCATAGAGCGCAAAAGTAGAAATCGCCACATCGGCTTGCCCAATTGGCGAACGTACAAAGCATTACCGCAAGAACGCTAGACGGACTTGTGGCCAGGCCCTGCTGCGCCAAATATCCGTACCAAACGTAATTTATCGGCCGCTTCCCGCGATAATTACTATCGCCTCGGTGTTTTTATTTTTCTCTTAAAGTTGTATGGTACATACGCAGACACGAGGGCACCGTTGGGTGAATACCCGAGTTGCCACGTTTTTACTTTCTTAAAGGTACGTTGCAAAGGAGTGCAATTATGTCGGAACTCACCCAACTCACATTTCAAATTGGCTGGATCGCAATGCTGGTTGGCGGCATTGCATTCTTTGCGATGAACCGGAGCGTGCCCGCCTCCGAGCGCCATCACGGCGTGGTCGCGATGGCGATCGTCTTCGTTGCCTTTGCCAACTATTTCGCCATGGCACGGGGCTACGGCGCCGTGGACATCGACGGCGGCCCGGTGTTCTTTGCCCGCTATATCGACTGGGTGATCACCACGCCCTTGTTGCTGATCAGCCTGGCCATGGTCGCCTCGCGTCGCATCGCCGCGCTCGCTGGGCTGGTGGCTGCGCTGGTGTTAGCCGATATCTACATGATTGCCACTGGCCTGGTCGGCGATCTGGTTGGCGGTGCCGATAAATACATCTGGTGGTTCATCAGCATGGTCGCGTTCCTTGCGGTGCTGGGCATCATCTGGGGCCCGCTACGCAAGGTGGCAGAAGATAGCCCTTACGGCGGAGCCTACGACCGCCTCGCCGGCCTGCTGACCGTGCTCTGGGTGGTCTATCCGTTTGTTTGGCTGCTCGGCAGCAGTGGCATGGAAATCTTGAGCGTGGGCACTGAAGGCGTGGCCTATGTGATTCTCGATGTCACGGCCAAGGTCGGCTTCGGCTTCATGGTGATCCGCTCCGTACAACAGGCACAAATTGCCTGAGGCGATCGCGAGTCGATACTAGACTCCACCGGCCTGTGGCCGTCGCCGAAAATCGGCGGCGGCCAAGCCGCAGGATCGCGTATCGACATACCGGCGCCGCGACCAGAGAGTCGCGGCGCTCCCACCGAATTTCCCTACATGTCGCGGGGGCCACATGCCAGTGCAGGCTATTTCAGGGCAAGCCGACGTCGAGGCCGAAATACCGGTCGCAGCCGGCGTAGCTGTCCCATCGGCGAATCCCGCCGAAGCCGGGATCGAAGCCGAGCTCAAGCGTGATCTGGGCACAGGCCGGGCCGCGACCATTGCTGCTGCCCACCTCGACGCCGGTGGGCGGCGTATTCGGGCGCGACTCGCGCTCGACCTAATTTGCGCGACCGGGGTATCGCGGCGTGCGGCGATGGCCGCGGCCTGCAGCGCGGAGTTGCTACACAACGCCAGCCTCGTCCACGACGACATTCAGGACGCCACCTCCCGGCGCCGCGGCCAGCCTACGATCGTCGCGCGCCATGGTCCGGAAGTTGCTCTTTGCGTGGGCGACTTGTTGATTTCAGCCGCCTGGGCTGCGCTGGCACGGCTGCCCGCCGATTGCCTGCCCGCGGCCATGGGCTGTATGCACGCCGCGATCGCGGCGACATGCCATGGACAGATCGACGATCTAACCACAGCCAGGGTCGACGACGAAGCGGCCTATCAACGGATTGCTGCCCGCAAGTCGGGCCCGCTACTGGCCCTGCCGGTTCAGCTGATCGCGATTCTTGTCGGCCGCGGCGATTTGAACAACGTCATTACAACAGTCGCCGACACTCTGGCCCAGGGCTATCAGATCGAGGACGACCTCGCCGATGCCGCGGAGGATCGCCGCGTCGGTCGGCCGAATCTGGTCTGTCTATACGAGGACCGCGGGCTATCGCCCGCCATGGCCCGGCGCCTTGCCGTCGAGTGCGCCCAGGCAGCGCTCGCGCAGGCACGCATTGATGCCGCAGCCCTGCCGAAGGCGCTGGGCAGCAGCCTCGAGGCGCTTGCCGTGGCCATGCAAACCCATAACCGCGCATGGGCTGGCGATGTCGCCTGAGCGAGCACCGGCCCGCGCGCTGGTAGTTGGCGCCGGCTTTGGCGGCATCGCCGCCGCGTTGCGTCTGCGCGCCCGCGGGTATGCGGTCCACGTGGTGGATCGCTGCAACCAGCTGGGTGGCCGCGCCCGGGTGTTCCAGCATCAAGGTTTTCGCCACGATGCCGGGCCGACCGTACTCACGGCGCCCAGCCTGTTCCGCGAGCTGTTCGCGCTACACGGGCGCTGCCTCGACGATGTCGTGAAGCTGGTCACACCCACACCCTGGTATCGCTTTCGCTTCGCCGACGGCGACCACTTCGACTACGGCCCCGATGAGACCGCCACCGAGGCCGAAATCCTGCGTATACATCCGCCGGACCTGGCCGGCTATCGCGCGATGCGGCACTGGTGCGACGCGATCCACGCGGTGGGCTACGAACAGCTCGCCGACCAGCCCTTTCATTCTTTCACGCGCATGCTCGGCCAGGCACCCGCCCTGCTCAAGCTGCGCAGCCATGAAAGCGTTTGGCAGATGGTCTGTCGCTTTCTCGAGCACGACAAGCTTCGCCGCGCTTTTTCGATCACGCCTTTGCTGGTGGGCGGCAATCCGTTTGCCACCACCTCGATTTATGGTCTGATCAACGGCCTGGAGCGGGCCGAGGGCATCTGGTTCGCCATGGGCGGCACCGGGGCGCTGATCCAGGCCCTGGCCGACCTGATGCACGAGGTAGGTATCACGGTAGAACTCGAGGCCCCCGTCGAACGCCTTATCATCGAGAATGGCGCCGCGCGCGGCGCGGTGCTGGCCTCTGGCGCGCAGCGTCGTGCCGATCTGGTCGTCTCCAATATGGACCCGGCACGACTCTACGGACTGCCGGATATGCCGCGCACACTATTTCCTGCGATACGCCGACGTTGGGGCGAATTATCGATGGGCCTGTACGTGCTCTACTTCGGCACCCGGAGACAATATCCCGATGTTGCCCATCACACGGTCTGGTTCGGCGAACGCTATCGCGAGCTGTTGACCGATATCTTCAGACACCAGCATCTGGCCGATGATTTTTCGCTCTATGTACACCGGCCGACCGCCACGGACCCGAGCTTTGCGCCGGCCGGCTGCGACAGCTTCTATGTACTCTGCCCGGTG
>NZ_CAXGSH010000151.1:0-4866 GCF_964012375.1 uncultured Salinisphaera sp. | reverse complement strand
ATTTTCAGGGGCTCGCTTACGTGGAACAACCACGCGACGCTCGCGATGCCTTGTCGTGCCGCGGCTTGGCCGCCGATGCGCCGCCTTATCTTGTGACGACACGCCCTGGCTCAGCGACAGGCGATACGCTGTTTCGTCACCCGGCAGAAGGACAGCCCGGGTACCATGGGGGTTACCAGCGCCTGGCCCGGGCGCTTGCACGTTCTTTTCGGGAAAGGCTTCGATGATCGTCACGATTCTATTGATAGCGGTGACCTGCGCTGTCTCGTTTACCGCATTCCAGAACCGCGACATGATGGAACGGCTGATCTTCTGGCCGCCGGCCGTCAATCGCGGCGAATACCAGCGCCTGATCACCCACGGTTTCATTCATGCCGATGGCCAGCATCTGCTGTTCAACATGATCACGCTGTTCTTCTTCGGCCGCGCGATCGAGGGGTTTTTCGAGCGCTACATAGGCGCCGCGGGGTTCGCGATCTTCTACGTCGTGGGCGTGGTGGTGGCGATCATCCCGAGCTATCTGCAGCATCGCAACGACAGCCGCTATCGCAGCCTCGGCGCCTCGGGCGCGGTGTCGGCGGTGTTGTTTGCCTATGTGCTGATCGCCCCCTGGTCGACCATCTACGTATTTTTCTTTCCCATTCCTGCGGTGGTCTATGCCGGTCTGTTCACGGCCTACGGTCTTTATGCCGGACGCATTGGTCACGATCACATCAACCACAGCGCGCACCTGTGGGGCGCGGGCTATGGCGTGCTGTTCTCGCTATGCATGGAACCCCGTCTCGCCGGTGTATTCCTCGGCAACCTGATGAAACCGTTCGCCGGCTAGGGTTGGGTTGGTCTTGCGTCGATGGCTGTTTCATCAAAGGGCCATGCGCGTATGCGCAAATCGTGTGCGCCACGACACCGACCGCCAGGCGACCCCTGCCAATGCATAGAGCCATGACAGGTCTTGCGATACTGCGATGAAGCTTCTCTTGGCATTACTGCTGTTTTCGTTTCTTGGCTGGCTGGCGGTACGCCTGCTCATCCTGCGCCTGCGCCGTCTGCGCGGCGAACCGATTCCGCAGAGCAAAGGCCCCCGCACGGTCACGATCGTATGCTTCGCTCTGATCGCGATTTATGCGGTACTGCTGCTCTGGCGGCTTTATGCCGACGGGCTCAGCGCCGCCAATTGATCGCCGCAGGCAAAAAATCGCTTGAGCCGTGCGCGCCTGCCGCTATACTGTGCGGCCGATCGCTGCTCCCTTCGTCTAGCGGTCTAGGACGTCGCCCTCTCACGGCGAAAACACGAGTTCGAGTCTCGTAGGGAGCGCCATCTTCGGGCTTTAGCCGATTTCCACCCGATCCCTGCCCTTTGACCTCGCCAGATGGCGTGCGACATCGGCGCGATGCACGATGATCTGGGCGCTGTCTTCGCCCGCGGCTTCGATCACGCCGGCGCTCGCGGTCACTCGAGGCATCGAATCGGGGCCTGGCGGTTCGCGTAGTGCCTGTAGCAGGCGTTCGATCGTGACTCGGGCTTGTTCACAGGTGGTATCGGGCAACAGCAGCAGGAACTCGTCAGCGCCCCAGCGCCCGACGTGATCGCTTTCGCGCAGCGTGTCTCGGCAGATTGCGGCGATTCGTCGCAGCACGGTATCGCCCGTGCCCTGGCCATGGCGGGTATCGAGCGTGTCGAACTGGTCCACGGCGAGCAGCGCGACGCTCAACGCCTGCTCTGGTCGCTCCGGTCGGCGCTCGAGCGCGTCGTTCAGCCGGCGGATCATTCCCGCGCGATCGTCCAGACCGGTCAGTTCGTCCCGCGATTCGCCGTGGGCCAGCCGCGCCCGGGCCCGCTGGAGCCCACCGATACCGTTCTCGATCGCTATTTCCTCGCCCACGCAGCGGGCGAAAGTGACCATCAGATCGAGGTCCGCCCGGCTGAACAACCCGTCCGCGTCGCGACCGGCAAACCAGATCGTGCCCTGCGCCTGATCGCCGGTTCGCACGGGACAGCCGATATAGCAACCCAGCTCGATCCGCCCGCCGTAATTGCGCACCGCCACGCGTTCGCAGCTGAGCCCGTCACGACGAAACACCGCGTTCTGCGCCAACGTATGATCGCAATAGGTGTCGCCTCGCTTGAAGATCTGTCCCACCTGCAGATCACGCCCCGGGCCCACCGCGGCGGCGACCACCAGTTCGTCGCCATCCGGTTCGCTGATGGCCCCGTAGGCCAGACCGAAGTGCTGGCAGCCGAATTCGAGCAACGCCTGCCGGCGCGCCTCGTACGTCAATGCCGGATCGAACACGGTACGTCGCAGCGCGTGCAGAACCTGGGCCGGGCCGGACCAGTCCTTCACTTCGTAGACCAGCTCGAGATAGACCATGCCACCGTCGCGTGGATCGCGAAGCGTAGCCAGCAGGGTCTGGCTGGCGAAGATCGAACCGTCGCAACGACGGCGGGGCCAAAGCGAACGACGGTAGCCGTGCCCCGTATCCGCATCGGTCTGCCAGGTGTCGGCAGACGGGTCCTGCGCCGCCGCAGAATAGAACTCGCTGGCCTTGCGGCCCAGCATGTCTTTTTCACAACAACCGAACAGCGCCAACGCGGCGGCGTTGACGAAACAGATGCGCCGGCTTTCGTCAGCACATAGAACCGCATACTCGACGCCGGCGAAAAGCTCGGTCAGCGTTGTCTCTAGAGAATTCGCGGCTTCTTCGCCTGCGTGCGGCCCGGGGGGCCGTGGTTCGTGCATGTCGTGACTCGCGATGATCTGATCCTGCGAATCGGTCGTTCACAGGTTGGTCATAGTACCCGGGCCGCGGCCGCTGATCGAATGCCGCGCGCCTGCCATGGACGAACCCGCCCCGCACGGTTGACACCGACGGCTTGCGCCCCAAGTTCGAGGCCATCGCAAGCACATCGAGGCAAAGCCATGACGGATAGCCAAACCGAACTCTTTCGCGAGCACGCCTATGTAGGCGGCCGCTGGATCGATGCCGCCGACCAGGCGCGGCGGGCGGTGGACAATCCGGCCAGCGGCGAAACCATAGGCCATATTCCCGATCTCGAGCCGAACCGTCTGCAGGGCGCCATCGACGCCGCCGATGCGGCCTTCACACGTTGGCGCGAAACGCCGGTGACGACCCGCGCCGACAAGCTGCTGGCCTGGTACGACGGCATGCAGCAAAACCGCGAAGCCCTGGCCCAGCTGATGACCCGCGAACAGGGCAAGCCGATCGCCGAAGCGCGCGGCGAAGTCGATTATGCGGCCAGCTTCATTCGTTGGTTTGCCGAAGAAGGCCGGCGCAGCAACGGCGTGAATATCCCGGCCGAGAACGCGGACATGGCGCTGGGCAGGGTCGAGGAACCGGTCGGCGTGGTGGGCGTGATTACGCCGTGGAACTTCCCGCTGGCAATGATCACCCGCAAGGCCGCTGCAGCCCTGGCGGCCGGCTGCAGCGTGGTGGTCAAACCGGCCAGCGAGACGCCGTTCTCGGCCCTCGCACTGGCTGCGCTGGCCGAACAGGCCGGCCTCGACGACGGCCAGTTCAACGTGGTGACCGGCGACGCCGAGCGCGTTTCGAAAGCACTGTGCGACGACCCGCGCGTGCGTGCGCTGTCGTTCACCGGCTCCACGCCGATCGGACGCCAGCTGTTGCGCGACGGTGCGGCCACGGTCAAGCGCATGTCGATGGAGCTCGGCGGCAACGCGCCTTTCATCGTCTGCGAAGACGCGGATCTGGACAGCGCGGTGGACTCGGCCATTGCCGCGAAATTTCAGACCAGCGGACAGGACTGCGTGGCCGCCAACCGCCTATTCGTGCACCGCGATCTTTACGACGCGTTCGTGGATCGTTTTGTCGAACGCATGAACGCGATGACGGTCGGCAACGGCGCCGACGAAGCCAGCGAGATCGGACCGCTCATCCACGAGCGCGCGGTGGAAAAGGCACAGGCTCTGGCCGACGAGGCCGAAAGCCAGGGTGCCCGGGTATTCGGTCGTGCCCAGGCCAAAGCGCCCGGCCCGCGCTATTTCATGCCGACACTGCTCGCCGACATCACGCCCGACATGCGCATCTTCTCCGAAGAAGCGTTCGCGCCGTTGGCGGCCGTGTGTGCCTTCGATGACGACGACGACGTAATCGCCCAAGCCAACGATACCGAGTATGGCCTGGCGGCCTACGTGCATACGCATTCGGACGCCCGAATTCGCAAATTCATGCGCGCGCTCGACTACGGCATGGTGGGCGTTAACACCATGGATATCACCGGTCCGCACGTGCCGTTCGGCGGCATGAAGCAATCCGGCCTGGGCCGCGAAGGCGCGCATGCCGGCATGCAGGAATACCTGGAAACCAAGTATTACTGTCTGGGTGGCGTGCCGGTCTGAGCGGCGCGCGCCGGGCCCCGTGCACCGCTGCGGCGCGCCGCGACGCTGGTGAGCGCCTGCACAGTTCGGCTATGTTCTCGCGCAACCACGCGATCCAAGCCGCCCCATAACGAGGAACCGATTCATGGCCGCCATGTTCGAACCCAAACACGCCGCCACTCACCAAGAACGTCGGGTCTACGGCCGTTACGAAAAGCTCTATACGCTCAACGATTTTCTGGCCGCGCTGTATTTCCTGGTCGGTTCGGTGATGTTCTTCTACGAAAGCCTGATGGTCGCGGCGACCTGGTGTTTCACCATCGGCTCGGTGCATTTTCTGCTGCGGCCGACCATCAAGGTTGCGCGCGAGTTTCATATCGCCCAGCTGCCGCTGCCCGGCGACGACGACCGCCGCGATTAGGGCCTGTTAACCCTAAGGAACCTCTGATCTATTCATCTACGGTCGCGCCGGTGTCTTTTGCGCGCGTCTGACAAGACGCCGCGGGCG
>NZ_CAXGSH010000150.1:0-4966 GCF_964012375.1 uncultured Salinisphaera sp. | reverse complement strand
GCGGCAGCGCCAGATCGGAGCAGCCGATCATCATCGGCACCATCCAGTTGGCCAGCCCCACGAAGGCAGGCATGACGCCGCCGAAGATCATCACCAGCGCGTGTAGGGTGATCATCTCGTTGTAGAAACCGGGATCGACGAACTGAATGCCCGGCGCGAACAACTCGGCACGAATCACCAGCGACATCAGGCCGCCGATAAACAGCATCGTGAACGAAAAGATCAGGTACAGCGTACCCAGATCCTTGTGGTTGGTCGTACCGATCCAGCGCTTCATCCAGGGCCACACGCCGTCGGCCAGGGTAACCGGACCGTGGTGGTGATCGTGATGATCGTGGTGGGTATCAGTCGGATTGACAGTGCTCATCGCAAACTCCTGAACCGCCGTGCGGGCGGTCTACTTATCGCTGCGCCGCAACCTGGGAAGGCTGCACCACGTCGCCGGTATCGTTACCAAATGCGTTGCGCTCATACGTCACAACCGCTGCTATCTGCTTGTCGTCGAGCGTGCCCTTGTACGGCGGCATCGCGCCCTTGCCATTGAGAATCTGACTAATGTGCTTGCCGACATCGCCGGTCGCGACCGCACTGCCCTTCATCGCCGGAAAACCGGCCGCGGGCATGCCGCTGCCGTCCGGCTGATGACAGGCGGCACACAGGTTGCCGTAGACTTCCTTGCCCTGGCTCATGAGCGCATCGCGCGACATTTCGTCGCCCGCGGCGGCCGAGCCATCCTGCTGTTCGCTATCGCTGGCCGACGACTGGTCCTCCTGATCCGGGTCCGGCACCTTCGGCGAACCACGGTCGTCGGACGCTTCGGCCTCGCGTGCTTCGGCGTCGTCGGCACCTTCGTTATCGGATTCGCCGGTGCCGACGATGCTCTCTTCGGCGGCCTGCGGATCGTTGGTGCTGCCGTCCTCGGTCCGCGCTTCGGTCGCATTGCCGGCGGTCGCACTTTCGTCGGCCGAAGTCTGTGCCTGGGCGTTGGCTTCGTTCGTGCTCGGCTGACCGGTGGCAAGTTCGGAATCGGAATTCGGGTTGCCGCCCTGTTCACGTACCCAGGCATCGTAATCGCTCTGCGATACCACCTTCACCACGATCGGCATGAAGGCATGGCCACGGCCACACAGCTCGGCGCACTGACCGCGGTAGACGCCCGGCTTGTTGGCCTGGAACCACATATCGTTGATATAGCCGGGGATGGCGTCCTTCTTGCCACCGAGCTCCGGCACCCACCAGGAGTGGATGACGTCGCTCGCGGTCAGCAGCAGGCGCACCTTGGTATCGACCGGCACCACCATCGGGTTGTCGACGTTGCGAAGGTAGTTGTCGACCGTGTTCGGGTCGATACCGGAGTTGAGACGGCGCGCGTTGTCGCTATCACGGTCGAGACGGCTGAAGAAATGCACGTTGGCATCGACGTAATCGTATTCCCACAGCCACTGATGGCCGGTCACACGAATCGTCATGTCGGGATTGCTGGAATCCTCGATCTGAAGCAGCGTCCCGGCGGCCGGGATCGCGACCGCGATGAGAATGATGAACGGCACGACGGTCCAGGCGATTTCCACCACCGTCGACTCGTGGAAATGCGATGCCTCGAAGCCGCGCGACTTGCGATGCACGATCACCGAATAGAGCATCACGCCGAATACGCCGATGCCGATGACCACGCAGATCCAGAAAATCAGCATGTGCAGGCCAAAGACCTTGCTCGTCAGGTCGGTCACGCCCTCGTTCATGTTGAGCGTCCACGCCGCATGCGCCGGCGACATGGCCAACGCCCCCAGCGCGACCAGGCCCGATCGAGACAGAATGCTGATTTTATTCATAATCGCTCTCTATAAAACACGTTGCCGGCGGTCGTCGCGCGATGACGACAGCTGCGGCGCGGTCACCCACGACTTGAGCCTCTGGGCAACCTTCTCCCGTTCTTCCTCGCTCAGGCAGCGACCCAGCTCACAGCCGTGGCCATGACGGGTTAACAGCAAGCGTGACGGACTGTTCCGATACACACCCGGACTCAGCCGGACTTGGGTCAGCAGGCGCGGGAACTCCCAGCGCCGCTCGGGTTCGTTCAGGCCAGCTTCGACCTCGATACGATCCTCGAATACCGATATGACCTCGCGGTAACCATTGTCGCGCAAACTCAGGTAAAGACCCGCCCCAAGCGCGGCCATCTCCAGCCCGGCGAACGGCCATATCAACCATAAACCGAACACTGTCATGAAGGCCGCGATACCGAATGACACGCTACACATGCCGATAAAAAACCATTGAGCCTGCGCGACCGACAGCGACCCGTTCGGGGCGATGACCAACCGGCGCATGGGTTCGTTGGTTTCGTATCGACTCGACATCCCGCCGTGTCCTCCGGCCGAGAGTTTATGCGAAGCGCTATTGTGCTGGCAAACGATTCAGCCTTTATTCACGCTCTCTCATACGCACGAGCCACGGCAAGGGATTCAGCGCCAGATCAGCGCGCGGATCGCAGGCCACGCGCGCGCAAAGCGGCGCGGTGATCGCCTGTTCCAGGCAGGCGATGTTTTCTTCGAGGCGAGGCTGAATCGGCGGCAACGTATTCGCGACCCAGCCCACCAGCGGCGTAGCGGCGCCGATCGCACGGGCGCTGAGCACGGCATGATTGACGCACCCCAGGCGCATGCCAACCACCAGAAGCGTCGGCCAGCGGTGGCCGCTCACCCATTCGGCGAAATCGGTATGCGCGCCCAGCGGCACGTGCCAGCCGCCCGCGCCTTCGACCACCACCCAGTCGCTGGCCGCCGCCAGACGCGCGTGGCCGTCGTCCAGTACGTCGTTATCGATCATCACCCCGGCATCGGCCGCGGCGATATGTGGAGCAATGGGCTCGGCGAGCGCGATCGGATTGATGGCGTCGTAGCCCCAGCCCGGCGTGCTCGCGGCCTGTAGCGCCAGCGCGTCCTCGTTGCGCAATCCCGCGGCCGTGGCTTCACAGCCGCTGGCCACCGGCTTGTAGCCCACCGCCGAGAAACCCGCGGCCCGCAGCCCGTGCAGCAGGGCGACCGCGACACGCGTCTTGCCGATACCGGTATCGGTGCCGGTCACGAACAACGTTTGTGCCGTCATTCCGCCTTCTCGCCGTCAATGCAGGCATCGACAAACGCAGACAGCCGCTCGGCAAACGGTTTTTCGTGCGAGATGAACGGCGCATGCGCGGCGCGCTGCACCCGCCAGAACCGTGCGTTCGGCATGGCATCGGCCATGGCAGCCATGCCGTCGGGATGGGCCATGCGATCACGCGCGCCGGCGATCACCAGCGCAGGCGCATCGATAGCGGCCAGCGCATCGCGGAAATCGGCCTCGAAGAGAATATCCAGGCCGCGCTCAAGTGCGGCCTGTGCCGGCGGCTGGTCCATGAGATCGTTGCGCAGACTGCGCACCGCGCGTGCCGCCCCCGGCTCGCCCAGCACCTGCTGCATCAAGAACTCGCTCAACGTGGTCGAAAAATCCTCGCTGAGCCCGCGGCGGGTGGCTTCGATGGCACTTTGCTTCATGCCGTAGTCGTTGCCCGGCTCACGAATGAAGCGTGCCAGGGTGGCCACCAGTACCAGCCCCTGGACGCGTTCGGGGTGGCGACGCGCGGCCCCCATGGCGACGAGGCCGCCCAGCGACCAGCCCACGAAAACCGCAGGCCGGTCGATCTGTTCCATTACGGCGTCGACCCAGTTGTTGAGCCCGGCCGGGCCCACCGCGCTTTCGCCGTGACCGGGCAAATCCACCAGATGACAACGAAAACGGCTCTTGAGCCGCCCTGCCAGCGATTCCCAGATACGCGACGACAGCCCCCAGCCGTGCAGAAAGACAATATCGGGGCCCTGCGTACCCACGCTTTGTACATGCAGGCTCATGCGCTGCGCCGGCTATCGGCTGCGGGCCGCACCGCCGCGAGCGCGGCCAGCAAGGCATCGACCTGTGTTTCGTCGTGGCCCGCGGTCAGGGTGATACGCAGCCGCGACGTGCCGGGCGCCACGGTCGGTGGACGAATCGCACCGACCAGAAAGCCCCGCGCCAGCAGTGCATCGCTGACCGCCAGGGCCTGGGCTTCGTCACCCAGCATCAGCGGCTGAATGGGGCTGTCCGACGGTTCGACCGGCAGCCCAAGCTCAAGCGCGCCGCGCCGAAAGCGCTCGATCAAAGCCATGAGATGGCTACGCCGCGCGTCGCCCGCCCGCGCCAGCGCCACGCCTTCGCGTGCGGCAGCAGCGAGCGCCGGCGGCGGCGCGGTCGAAAAGATCAGCGAACGCGCGCTTTGCAGAATCGCTTCAATCACGTCATCGTCCCCGGCCACGAAGGCGCCGGCCGCGCCCACCGACTTGCCCAGGGTTGCCAGCAGCAGCGGCACGCGATCGCTGCCCAGCCCGGCCTCGGCAACCCGCCCGGCGCCCTGGGCACCGAAAACACCCAGGCCGTGGGCATCGTCGACCGTCAGCCAGGCGCCGTGCACCGCGGCCAGTTCGGCCAGCGCACACAGCGGCGCGGTGTCGCCGTCCATTGAAAACACGCTGTCGGTGAGCAGCATACGATTGCCGCTATCGCAGGCGGCGAGCTTGTCGGCGGCGTCCACGGCATCGGCGTGGCGATAGACATGCTTGGAGGCGCCCGATAGCCGGGCGCCGTCGATCAACGAGGCATGATTGAGCGCATCGGCGACGATATGGTCGCCGCCTGTCATCAGCGCACTGACCACGCCCACATTCGCCGCGTAGCCGGTCGAGAATACGAGCGCGCGTTCGCGCCCGACCCAATCGGCCAGTTCGGCTTCCAGCGCTGCGTGCTCGACGTTGTGGCCGGTCACCAACTGGGAGGCGGCGCTGCCGGTGCCCAGGCGTTCGCCGGCACGGGCCATTCGCTGCGCCAATGCCGGCTCTGCGGCCAGCCCCAGATAGTCGTTGCTGCAGAAATTCAGGTAATCCCGTCCCTCAAG
>NZ_CAXGSH010000149.1:0-5062 GCF_964012375.1 uncultured Salinisphaera sp. | reverse complement strand
TGGGCTATATCAGCAAGGAAGACTATGCCCGCGATGTGAGCGACGCGGTCGAGCTGCTGGAAGGGCGCAACGAAAAACTCATCGATCGCCTCGTCGGCGAGATGGAGGCCGCGGCCAAGGCGCTGGATTTCGAAACCGCCGCCCGCCTGCGGGAAAAGATCGCGGCGCTGCGTCGATTGCAGTCACAGAGCCAGAAAGTAGGCGGTCAGAGCGATTTCGATATCGTTTGCGCCGCGATCGATGGTGGTATCGGCGCGGTCGTGGTAGTCACCGTGCGCGGCGGCATCAACCTCGGCCACCGTAGTTTCTTCCCGCACGCGCCGCCGGGCACCGACGTAGCCGATCTCGTGGCCGCCTTCATGAGCCAGTACTACCTGGAACGCCGGCCGCCGCCCGAACTGCTGGTCGACCCGCTGCCGGCCGACGATAAGTGGCTGGCCGAAAGTCTGGGCCGCCGCGCACAGCGCAAGGTGGCGTTCAAGACCAACGTACGCGCGGAACGCAAGCGCTGGCTGGACAACACGCGGGCGACGCTCTCACAAACGCTTTCGGCACAGTTGGCGAGCCGGGCCGGCGTGGAAAAACGCCTGTCTTCGCTGGCGAAGGGCCTGGGGCTGGAGGCGCCGCCGATGCATATGGCCTGTTTCGACATCAGCCATACGCGCGGTGAACGCACCGTGGCCTCCTGCGTGGTGTTCGAGGCGGGCGTGGCGAACAAGTCGAAGTATCGGCGCTTCAATATCGACGGTATCGAACCCGGCGACGACTATGCAGCGATGCGACAGGCCCTGACCCGGCGCTTCAAGCGGGTTAAAAACGGCGAGGACTACATGCCCGATCTGCTGCTCATCGACGGCGGCAAGGGTCAGCTCGGCGTTGCCGTGGAAGCGCTCGAGGAGCTTGAGGTAACCGGCGTCAACGTCATCGGCGTGGCCAAGGGCTCGACGCGCAAACCCGGGCTCGAGCAGATCTTTTTGCCGGGCGAGAAATCGCCTCTTATACTGCCGGCAGACTCCTCGGGGCTGCATCTCATCCAGCAGATTCGCGACGAGGCGCATCGTTTCGCGATCGCCGGCCACCGCGGCCAGCGCGGCAAGGCACGCCAGGGGTCCATGCTCGACGGGGTCGACGGGCTGGGGCCGAAACGTCGCAAGAAGCTGCTTCAGACCTTTGGCGGGCCAAAGCAGGTAGCCCGGGCCGGGGTGTCGGAACTTGCACGGGTGGAAGGCATCAGTGCGACCATGGCACAACGGATTTACGATCATTTCCACAACACGGCCTGACGTCGGTGTCATCCGATCCGCGCGGCCCGCGAGGAGAAGCGCTTGAACCTGCCCATTTGGCTGACCCTGTTTCGCCTGATTCTCATACCGTTCGTGGTGGGGCTCATGTTCGTGCCCCTGCCCAGTGCCAATATCGTGGCTGCCATCCTGTTCGGCGTGGCCCTGGCCACCGACTGGCTCGACGGCCATCTGGCACGGCGCTGGAACCAGACCTCGGCGTTCGGGGCGTTTCTCGACCCGGTCGCCGACAAGCTGATCGTGTGCGCGGTGCTGGTCATGCTCGTCTACCGCGATCCGCACTACTACATCGCCTTGTCGGCCACCGTCATCGTCGGCCGCGAACTGACCGTGTCAGCGCTGCGCGAATGGATGGCGGAGCTGGGCGAGCGCGGCGTGGTCGCGGTCGGCTCGTTGGGCAAGTACAAGACCGCCATCCAGATGGCCGCCATTTTCTGCATGTTGTTCGATCTGGCCCAGCGCACCGGCGTTTATCTGTTCGGTGTCGCGCTGCTGATCGTTTCGGCGGTGCTCACGCTCTGGTCGATGGTGGTCTACTTGCGCCAGGCATGGCCGCGCCTGAGCATGGAACGCTAGTTAACACGGTAAGGCGGCCGCGGACGCGCCCCGCGGTTGCGCGCCGGTCCGATTCCGGCCCAGCTCGAACAAGGTTGCGAGACAGACCGGGGAGGGGGCTTCATCGCCTTGAAGACGGGCTTGAACCGGGCCTGTGAGGCGACGCTGGCGGCACCGGAACCGACTTGATGAAAAACCTTTGTCGATATGGGTTGACACCCGATCTTTTACGCCTAGAATACGCACTCTCAACGGCGCGGGAATAGCTCAGTGGTAGAGCACAACCTTGCCAAGGTTGGGGTCGCGAGTTCGAATCTCGTTTCCCGCTCCAAATAGACATTGCCGAAACCTCGGCCCGCCGGTCGAGGTTTTTCTTTATCAGCATCCGCCTGTTTGGATGCATGCGACCGGCCAGGTGGCAGAGTGGTGATGCAGCGGCCTGCAAAGCCGCGTACCTCGGTTCGATTCCGGGCCTGGCCTCCATCTAAGCATTCCAGAAAGTCCAATTAAGTCTTTATCGGCCCGTATTTACGGGCTTTTTTGTGTCTGGAATGTCCCATTACGTCCGGGGGCATCCGTTGCA
The DNA here is from genome assembly GCF_964012375.1 of uncultured Salinisphaera sp. Taxonomy (NCBI): domain Bacteria; kingdom Pseudomonadati; phylum Pseudomonadota; class Gammaproteobacteria; order Salinisphaerales; family Salinisphaeraceae; genus Salinisphaera; species uncultured Salinisphaera sp. Next base: position 2,623 of record NZ_CAXGSH010000149.1, on the reverse strand, counting down.
ATCCGGGGGCACTTGGGGGCATATATGGGGGCAGATACCCCCAGCGCCGACCGGATGCCCCCAATGAAGCTAACCGCCACGAAGGTCGATAAAGCCAAGCCACGCGATAAAGCATTCAAGCTGAGCGATGGCGACGGGATGTTTCTGCTGGTATCGCCGAAAGGCGGTAGGGCGTGGCGTCTCAAGTACCGCATTCATGGAAAGGAAAAGCAGCTAGCGCTCGGCACTTATCCCGACGTATCGCTGAAATTGGCGCGTGAGCGCCGTGCAGACGCTCGCAAGGCTATTGCAGCGGGTATTGACCCGAGTGCGCAGAAACAGGCTGAGAAACGCGCTCAGAACGCCGCAGACACGTTCGAGGCGGTCGCCCGAGAGTGGATAGACGCTCGCAGCGGTGAATGGGGCAAGAGTAACCGCCACCAAGTTACCCGGCGACTCGAACGGGATGCTTTTCCCTGGATTGGCACGACTAAAGTTCACGAACTAGAACCGCCCGAAGTGCTGCGGATGCTACGGCGTACCGAGAGCCGTGGGGCAATCGAGACGGCTCACCGCGTTAAGCAACTCGTGGGGCAAGTGATGCGGTTTGCGGTGGCGACGGGTAGGGCGCAACGCGATCCGACCGCCGATCTTGCCGGGGCGCTCAAAACGAAACGGGCACAGCATCACGCCAGCATCACGAACCCGGCGGAAATCGGGCCGCTGCTGCGGGTTATCGACAGCTACGAAGGCCAGTTCGTTACACGCTGCGCGCTTCAACTCGCGCCGCTGGTCTTTGTGCGGCCCGGAGAGCTTCGCAAGGCCGAATGGGTCGAGTTCGACCTAGACGCCGCTGAATGGCGCATCCCCGCAGAGCGCATGAAGATGAACGCACCGCATATTGTGCCGCTGTCGGTGCAAGCCGTGGCCGTATTGCGCGAACTAGAGCCGCTGACAGGGCGAGGGCGCTACGTTTTCCCCGGCGCACGATCTGCCGACCGACCTATGAGCGAAAACACGCTTAACGCGGCGCTACGGCGGTTAGGTTATGACAAAGACCAACTGACGGCGCACGGGCTGCGCAGTATGGCCTCGACGCTGCTGAATGAGCAGGGCTGGAACCGCGACGCTATCGAACGGCAACTTGCCCATGCCGAGCGCGATAACGTACGGGCCGCCTACAACTACGCCGAGCATTTAGACGAGCGGCGGCGAATGATGCAGGTATGGGCCGACTATTTGGCGGGACTAAAGCGTGGGGCGAATGTCACACCAATAGAATCAGCGAGCGACGTATGAGCAAAGGTAAACACTGCCCAGGCGGGTACGGCCGCGATAAAACACGGAAGCAGTTCGAGCACTGGCGCGAAAGATTGAGGGATAGCGAAGACTACCCGGTGCTGGATGGGTTGGAGACGGCGTGGCAAGAGCTGTCCGACCTTTATGATTTTCCTTGGACCGATGAGAAAACACGGGAATCTTTTTACGACTCCGAGAGCCCGATAACTGCAATTATTTACGCAGTGGAAATGGGGTTCTATCCGCCGCCGGAAGTGATGCTGGCCCTACTAAGTCGATGGGATGAGTACATGCGATCGGTTGGTGAGAAGGATTTGGAAACCGCGATGATCGGACCGTTGCGTCGTCGCACCGGCAATTACGCACGGCGAGAAATTAAAGGAATGCAGCCGTATGCATGGGCAGGCGAAATAGCTCGCGCAGTGGAGAAAGAGGATATAAGCCGCATACAGGCCGCCACGGATCTGGTAGAGCGCTGGAACTTGCAAATCGATCCAGAAAGCGTTTTGAGAATGGTGAGGGATACCCCGTTTCAAAAGCTTCGGCTCCAGAAAAAGCGGACTGAATAGGGGTGTATTGAGTCCTCGTTCAAAGTGCAAATCAGCTATTAAATAAGTAGCCATGTTCCACAGCACGCCAGAGGGGTGCAGACATGGCCAAACAGAGCCTAATCCGGCTTCCAGCCGTAAAAGCCCGTACCGGGCAATCGCGTAGTGCGATATATGCCGCCATGCAGCGCGGCGAGTTCCCGCAATCCGTACCTATCGGCCCTAGAGCCGTTGCATGGGTAGAGAGTGAAATCGACGCTTACATAGAGCGTCAGATTGAGCAGCGCTCGGAGGCAGCATGAGCTACCCCGAGTTCAAACGCTTCGACTTTCACCGCAACGGCCATAGCAACCGACGCGATACCGACGCGCTCCCCCGCGTGCTGGTGTTGGCGATGGATTTGGAAGACCACGAACTACACTTCCATCTGGCCGGCGACGAGTTCCAGCGTGTCGCGCACGTCTTCGATGCGGTAATGGATCGCGAGCTAGTCGCCGGCTTGGAACCTGACGAAGCGATGCGCTTGGGTATCGAGTTCGAGCGTGCGAGGTGGCGAGCTAACGGCGAATAGCGGCAAGACTGCAACTCCCTAGCCGTGGGCCTTTTCGCCGAATGGCAACCCGAATATGCCGAGCGCGGCATAACGGTCTTTCCCGTAGACGTGGACGCTAAGAAACCCTTGGTATCCAACTACGGGAAGGCCGGCGTGCGTGCGAGCGCGAAGTGGGCGGAGCGATTCGCCGACGCAAACGGGCTTGGCATTCACATGGGCCGCAATGCGCTGACGATCTTAGACG
>NZ_CAXGSH010000148.1:0-5071 GCF_964012375.1 uncultured Salinisphaera sp. | reverse complement strand
AGACGCCGCGACTGCGTTGCCGAGCTTGACCTGCCAATGAGGCAGGCGCTGCGCTTGGACGCCTTGCCGCACCGTCTGTGAGGACTCGAACGCGAACCGCGAGAGGTTATGCAGAGCTTCCTTAAGGGTCGCCGAAGGTCGCTCCAAGCAATGCATTTCGCGCCAGGCAGTTGCGCGCGGGTCAAATCGTGTGCGAGCGATCGCGGACGTGCTCGCATCGAAACATTAATATGTGGCGCGAACACGGCCGGGCGCGCTTGCATAGCCCGCTTTGGCGACCTGCGACAAGGGCTCGAGCGCTGGGAACCCTCATCGTCCGCCCAGTCCCGGCGCGCATTTCGCGCGCATGACCATCAATGGAGTGCCCCATGGCATCCGGCAACCCGGCCCTGACCCGAAAGACCTTCGATGCGCTGCCGAGCACCGGCGAGCGCATGACGCTCAACGGCACGGTCCACAAAACCGCGCTGTTGCTGCTGTTGACCATCGCCAGCGCCTTCATGAGCTGGCGCGTTGGCCTCGATATGCTGATGACGAGCTACCAGCCCATGGGCACGCTCGGCCCCTGGATTCTGGGTGCCTCGATCGGCGGGCTGGTCATCGCGCTGGCCATCATCTTCCGTAAACACTGGGCGCCGTTTCTGGCGCCCTTGTATGCCATCGTCGAAGGCGTGGTGATCGGGCTGCTCTCCATGCTGCTGGAAATGGAGTTCCCCGGCATCGCGCTGCAGGCGGCGACCCTGACGTTTGCCACCCTCGCCGCCCTGCTCATGGCCTATCGCTCGGGCCTGATCCGCGCGACCGAGAATTTCAAGCTGGGCGTGGTCGCCGCCACCGGCGGCATCTTCGTGGTCTATCTCTTCGATCTGGGTATGCGCCTGTTCGGCATGCCCATCGGCTTCATTCACGACAACAGCTGGATGGGTATCGGCTTCAGCCTGCTGGTCGTGATCATCGCCGCTCTCAATCTGGTGCTCGACTTCGACTTCATCGAAACCGGCGTCGAGCGCGGCGCGCCGGCCTATATGGAGTGGTATGGCGCCTTTGGTTTGCTGGTGACGCTGATCTGGCTGTACCTGGAAATTCTGCGTCTGCTGGCCAAGGCGCGCAGCCGCTAGGGCGTGTCGTCATAAGATAAGACGGCGCATCGGCGGCCAAGCCGCGGCAAGACAAGGCATCGCGAGCGGCGTGTGCTTGTTCCACGCAAGCGAGCCCCTGAAAATCGACTATGGCGCCGGATTGCCGCGGCTTGGCCGTCGACCGATCGTTATTCGTTGGGGGTTTCCCGCACAGGCGTCGCTGCGCCAGACCCTAGCCCCGCCCGGCTGCACGGCTATCGCTGATATCTCTACACTACGCGAACGGGCCGCGGGCTGACCCGGACGCAGTCCGTTTCGGCAGCGGACAACGGCGTGCGCCCACGGCCCGGCCCCAGCTACGCTGGCCGCGGGCACCCTACCTACTGGATGACTTTGGACAACGCCGTGCACAACTGCGACACGACTCAGCCCCCGGAGACGGGCCCCTTTGCTGCCTATCTCGCCCGTCAGCTGGTTGCCCAGAAAGGCTATTCGCACGACCTGACGGTGGCCGAACTCGAGCCCGCGCGAGCCGCCTGCGATTACCTGTTGATCCGACACGACGGCATGCAGTTCAGCGCTATTTGTATCGTCGACTGCGAGGCGGATGCCACGCATGCCTTCGGGTTATCCGTCGAACAGGCGCGTGACGCCATCGATGCCTGCCGTGGCTACGCCGGCCGAATGGGCTTTTCGAGAATGCCGGTCCAGCTGCATGTGATCGAGGTGCGTGCCGGCGCGGTCGACACACCAACGCGCCAGCGTCTGGCGGCCTACAAACGCCGCTCGATATTTTCCAAGGGCGTGCTCAACGCCTGGGCGCTCGACACCGCTAACGCCTCGGTCTGGAGCAATGCCCCGGCGCCGATGCGCTGGGGGCTGGGGCGCTGGTTCAAGGGCTTGCTCGCCTGCCCGCGCCGGGCCGCCAGCCCCGATGCCGACGGCCAGCGGCTGCGCGCGGTCACGCCGGGCTGGCCCTGGCTGAGCTTCTTGATAGCGGCTGCGCTCATCGCCGTGTACGGCCTCCAGATCCTGTTTGCCATTCCACCGGGCAACGGCGTACCCGGCTTCGATACCCAGACCCTGTTCGCACTGGGCGGGCTGAACCCCGCCGCCGTGTTCGGCAACGGCGAGTGGTATCGCCTGGCCAGTGCCATCATGCTGCATGGCGGCCTGCTGCATCTGCTGTTCAATCTCGTCGCCTTGTTGCTGGCCGGTTTCTCGGCCGAGCGACTGATGGGTTCGGCATGGTTTGCGGCCACCTTCGCGCTGGGCGGTGCATCCGGCGCCGCGCTATCGCTGTACCTGGGCCCGCCGGGCATGGTCGCGGTAGGCGCCTCGGGGGCCATCATGGCGCTGCTCGCGGCCGGCCTGATCTGCAGTTTCCGGCTGGTGGACAACGCCGAACGTCTGCAGGTCCAGATGCGGCTGATGTTCATGCTGATTCCGTCGCTCATTCCGAGCGCGACCAGCCACGCTATCGGCGGCGCGACCGACTATGCCGCCCACTTCGGCGGCGCGCTGGCCGGCGCGCTGATCGGCATTTTGCTGCGCGCGATCTGGCGCCGTCATGGCGCGACCCCGCCCGGTCAGGCGCTGGCCGCGCTCGTGGCCGGCGCGGCGCTGCTTTTGCTTGCCGGGTCGGCCACCGCGGTGGCCAAGAACTATCCGCGCTATGCCGACGTGGTCGAGTACATCCCGGCCGATGCGATTCCGGATCGATGGTCGGATCTGTCCGCCAACGAGGCAGCCAATCTCGTCGCTGCCTATCCCGAGGATCCACGTGGCCACTACACGCTGGGCCGGCGGCTGCTGATCGACGAGCGCTATGTCGACGCCGAGCGTGCGTTTCGCGACGCGCTGGCCGCCTACCGGGCCCATGCCGACGACTTTCTCGATGCTTTCGAGCCCGAGGTACGCATGTTCATCGCCCTGAGTCTGGCCTTGCAGGGGCAGTCCGCCGAGGCCCGTCGCGAAGCCGCACCGCTATGCGCGCAATTCCACCAGGGCGAAATCCATCAGGCCCTGGCCGCCACCGATCTGTGCAAACCCGCGGATCAGCCGTAGCGCCAGACTTCGATATTGTGTTCCCGCGCCACGCGATAACCACGCCCTGAGGGTACCGCCCGCGCCAGCCCGAGCTGTTCGAGCCGCATCCGAACGCGCTGCAACGCGGCGTCGTTGACGATGGCCATGGTATCGGCGGCGCGCTGCAGCACGTAGAGCAGATACGGCTCCACGCCCACGTCGATGGGCGCGCCGCGATAACGCGTGGCCACCGTGCCGAGCTGGCGCCGATGCGGCTTGTCGGTCACCGGCGTGCCGTCGCCCGGTTTGTGCTCTGCAATCCAGTCGTCGATGAAGGCGAGCTTGTCGTCGAGCTCGGGGAAGATCTCTTCGGCGACATAGGCCAGAAACGGTTCCAGCGATGGCGGAATCGCATCGTCGGCAACCAGCACCGCTTCCTGTTCGGGGTACTCGACCCGGTCCAGGCCCGGCGCGTTCATGCGCTCGACCCAGCGAAACACCCGTGGCGCGCGTGTTTTCATGATCTGGGCCGGCACCGGATCGCGGCCCAGATGGGCGAACAGAGGCGCGATCAAGCCGTAATCCGCGATCGACGGCCGCCAACCGAGCAGATAGGGCATGACCGCGAAATGGGCGTCTAGCGTATCCAGCAGGGTCTCGAACGAGCGCTCGATCAAGGGCATGGTTCGATCGGTGACCCCGAGCATGGGCAGATAGGAATGCATCCGCCCCATCACCTTCTCGGCCACGGCCTCGCCGGAACCGCTCACGAACGCATGCCAGAGGAAATCCCGCTGCTCGGCCAGATAGGACCAGCGATAGTGCATGGCATGCTTGAGCATCGCCTGGCCGCCGAAATATTCGATGATCACGGCCACTACGTGCTGCAGGGGCGTACCGGGATAGGCCGGCCATCGCGTACCGGCCCGCTCGCAATGATCGATGATATCGATACTGTCCTGGATGATATCGCCCTGTGGCGTCTCCAGTACCGGAATGATCGAACGCCCGATCGCCGGCGCGATACGAGCCGCGAAATCCGGATGCGATGTGGGACGCTCGATATAAGCGATGCCCTGATTGCGCAGATAGCAGCGCGCCTTGCCCGTATAGAGCGAATGCGGCGCGCCATAGAGCACGTGTGGCGTGGCTTGAACGGGCATCGAACCCTCTCTCGGCTGGTGGCGATCTGGCGCTACTTTGCCACAGTCAAACAGCGATTCGACTCGCCGCACTCGGCCATCCACCGCAGGCCCGAGCCGGCGCTGCGGTGCTCCGCTAAAAGCGTCGCCTACAGCGATACCACCGAACGCACCTCGTCGGGCAGCTCCTGTGCCACCTTGGTCACCAGGCCGCTGTCGAGTTCGCACTCCAGCACAGTGAGTACCGCACGCGATGCCCGCTCGACGTCCTCGCCCTCGAGATTGTCGCCCGCAGCGGCCACCGCCGCATTCCACTCGGCCGCACGACGATACTTGGTGGGCGTATCCGCCGGCACGTAGCCGTCGTAATAGACGCCGCGGATCAGCAGCGGCAGCTGTGCACCGAGATTGGCCGCCAGATCGATCGGCAGGCGATCGCGCAGCGTGGTCAGTACGGAACGCAGCGCCTGGAAGGCGAACTGCTTATCGTCGGTGCCCATTTCCGCCATGATCGCGCCGAGCCAACGGTTGGTCTGTTGCACCGTGGTATCAATCGTGGCCAGTCCCTGTTCCGGCATAAATGCTCCTAGAATTTGATCGAAGAATCCGCGCCGACCCATCGGCCGCGCGCCGCGAACCCTGCGATGATAACCGCTCGCGATCAATCCGCATTGCCACGGTTGTCGCCGCTCACCGGCAGGTGGCCCTGAACGTATTCGCCGCGGCGGCATTGTTGCCGCCCGCGGCGCGGCGATTCGTTCGCGTTGACGGGCCGTGCCGCATCACGCTGTCGAGCGGTCTTTCATACCGCAGGTTGAACCT
>NZ_CAXGSH010000147.1:0-5333 GCF_964012375.1 uncultured Salinisphaera sp. | reverse complement strand
ATGCGGAGCCGCGCCAGACCCGGCCGGTTACCAGCTGGAACGGGCGGGTCGAGATCTCCTCGCCGGCCCCGGCCACGCCGATGATGATGCTTTCGCCCCAGCCCTTGTGGCAGCACTCCAGGGCCGCGCGCATCAATTCCACGCTGCCCACGCACTCGAAGGAGAAGTCCACCCCGCCGTTGGTCATATCGATGACGACTTCGTGCAGCGGCTCGGAATAGTCGCGCGGGTTGATGCACTCGGTCGCACCCAGCGATTCGGCCAGGGCGAACTTGTTGGGGTTGATGTCGATGCCGATGATGCGTCCGGCACCCTGGAGTACCGCGCCCTGGATGACCGCCATGCCGACCGCGCCGAGGCCGAATACGGCGACCGTATCACCGGGCTGCACCTTGGCCGTATTGCGTACCGCGCCGACGCCCGTGGGCACGGCACAGCCCATTACGCAGGCCTTGGACAGCGGTGCGGCCGGGTCGATCTTGGCGACCGCGATCTCGGGCAGTACGGTGTATTCGGCAAACGTCGACGTGCCCATATAGTGGTGCAGCATCTGCCCGCGATAAGAAAAGCGGCTCGTGCCGTCCGGCATCAGCCCCTGGCCCTGGGTCTTGCGGATGGTCTGACACAGGTTGGTTTTGCCCGACTTGATATAGGGGCAGTTCGGATCTTCCGGCTGGTAGAGCGGAATGACGACGTCGCCTTCCTTGACGGACGTTACGCCCTTGCCGACATCTTCGACGATACCGCAGCCTTCGTGGCCCAGGATGCAGGGAAAGTTGCCTTCGGGGTCGCGCCCGGAAAGCGTGAACATATCCGTATGGCAAAGACTGGTGGTGACAATACGCACCAGGACTTCGCCGTCTTTCGGGCCTTGCAGATCGACTTCTTCGATTTCGAGTGGGGTGTTGGGTGCCCAGGCGATGGCAGCACGCGTTTTCATTTGCAAACCCTCGGGTTTAGTAAGGACGTTATAACATAGCAAAATTGTCAAGAGTCCCGATTGTGCAATGTGCTTGCGCATCGAGCGGCCGCTCTTTTCCCGGCGTGGTCTCGACCGGCGGGGAACGAGCGTTCTAGCGTTCGATCACCCGTGCATCGGTCAAGCGATAGAGCAGGCCGTCGTCGGTTTGGGTTTCGGCTTGCAGCTGGCCTTCGACGACGACCGGATCCCAGGTCATGTCCATGGCGCGCTGGGTGTGTACGTCGACCACGGTGGCCGGGCCGCCCGGCATATGAAAGAAGCACACCGGCGGGTTGGCCGACAGGATGAAGCGAGTCTGGGTCGTAGACATCTGCATGGGCAGCATGTAGCCGACCAAGCGCACGGTCTGTCCGAAGCGCTCTTTCAGCGCCGCCGGGTAGATCGCGGATACCCGAAACTGTTCGTCGTAGTCGATCTGGGCCTGCATGAGCGCTGCCCAGCCGAGCACGTTATCGCTGTCGTCGATGCCTTCCAGCGCGCTGGCATAGTCCTCGACGGCGTCGGGTTCGCGCACGTCGAGGCCGATCTGGGTGGACACCGGCCCGGCCGACACCGTGAGCGTATCGCGCCCGAGGGAGCGGGCGACCAGGGCCAGGTCGGTATAGCCGCCGTCGCGCGTCACCGGTTTGGGGCCGACGAGTTCGTTATCTCGGGTAGAACTTAAGCTGATAGGTACATCGTCGAGCAGCTCCCCGTCGGCGTCGCGCACCTCGGCGGCCAGGTAGACGATATCGTTCTGAATGGCCGGAATCACGGGCGCGCCGTCGCTGGGGGCGAGCTGTTCATAGATCAGGTCGATGGACGCGGGTTCATTCGCCCAGGCGGTGCTGGCGATCAGCGCGATCGCCAGCACCATCAGCAGGCTGCGCCCAAATGCGCGCCGATTCATTCGCCGGCCAGCGTACGGGCGATATCCACGCGATAGGCCTGGATCGCCGGCAGCAGCGCGGCCAGCAGGCCCACGGTCACGGCCATGGCCAGAAGGCCCCATTCCGCAGGCTGCCAGGCCCAGCCGGTCAGATGAAACAGTTGTGCGTCCTGCAGCCATAAACCCAACCCTTCGGTCACTAGATGTCCGATCAACAAGCCCAGTGTGACACCGCCAATCGCCAGCATCTGACCTTCGAGCAGAATATGGCGTAAAAGCTGTGCGCGTGAAGCACCGAGCGAGCGCATCATGGCCAGGTCGACCCGGCGGGCACGCAGCGCGTTGTACAGGGCCACGAATACACTCAGCGCGGCCGCTGCGATCATCAGCCCGGCGAAGGCGGCCAGCGTGTCCAGGCCGAAGCCGATCAACCCGAGCAGCCGGGTGATTTCGGCCACCGGCGCAGCCGCCTGCAGGCTGGATACGCGGTTGATCAGCCGAGGCAGGGTCAGGCCCGCCAGCGGCGAGTCCGAGATCAGCAGCAACGCGGTGATCTGGCGGCCCGTGGCGGGGAAGTCCGGGGCCAGAATCGACGGCAGCAGGGTGTGATCCGCGGTGGTGGTCGCGTCGTGGTGGGAGGCGTCATGCCCGTCGTCGGCATGATCCTCTTCGTGCTCGTGCTCGTGCTCATGCTCATGCTCATGCTCATGCTCATGCTCATGGTCATGGTCATGGTCATGGTCATGGTCATGGTCATGGTCATGGTCATGGCCATGGCCGGTCTCGTGTCCCGCGTCGTGGCCGGCTGCGCCGTGTATCGCCCAGACGCTGCGCACGTCGGTGAGCGCCAGTCGGTCGATCACGCTGCGTGTGGGCGCCAGTACGCCGACCACGCGGTAACGGGAGTGCTCGTGGGTGTGTCCGCTGGCGGCAAAACCATGCACGCCCGCAAAAGTGTCACCCACCGCCAGTCCGGTCGCGGCCGCGACCTGGGCGCCCAGTACGGCTTCCATGGGTGCATGCCAGCTGCGGCCGTTGGCGATCTCGGCGTCGTAGAGCGCCCGGAAGTCGTCGCTCGTACCCACGATACGAAAGCCCTGCACGCTGTCGCCGAGCGCGACCGGGATAGCGCGGTCGACCAGCCGATGACGAGACCAGCGCCGTGCCTCGGCAAGATCGATATTCCCGGTGGGCGCATCGATATGGTAGATGCTCGACAGGATCAGCTGCAGTGGCGAGCCCTTGGCACCCACCACGAGATCGATCCCGCCGGCATCGCGGACCAGATTGTCCTTGAGCTGGGTGGATGCCAGCAGCAGCACCACGATGATGGCGCTACCCAGCGCCAGCAGAAACACGTTTAACGCGGCCGTGAGTTTCTGGTGGCGCAGATAGGCCAGGCTCAGGCGCCACAGATTCATGCGACCACTCCGGCTTCGCCGAGCACGAGCCGGCGCTCGAACCGATCGGCCAGGCGATGATCGTGGGTGGTCACCACCAGCGCGGCGCCGGCCGCCCGGGCCCGTTCGATCAACAGCGTGGCCACACGCTCGGCGTTGGCGTCGTCCAGGCTGGAGGTGGGCTCGTCGGCCAGAATCAGCCGCGGCTCGTTGACCAGCGCACGGGCCAGCGCCACGCGTTGTCGTTGGCCCTGGCTGAGTTGTGCCGGATAGCTGCCCTTGAACGCGGCCAGGCCGACGCGCTCGAGCGTTTCATCGATACGCGCGGCATCGGGCGTGAGGCCGGCGAGATAGCGCGCCAAGGCCAGATTGTCGGCCACCGACAGGGCCGCGATCAGGTGCAGGCTCTGGTAGACCAGCCCGATATGGCGGCCGCGAAAGCGATCGCGCGCGGATTCGCGCATGGCGGCCAGCGATTGATCGCAAACCCGGATATCGCCGCGTGTCGGGGTGAGCACGCCGGCCAGCAGATGCAGCAGCGTCGACTTGCCGCTGCCGGACGGCCCGAGAATGGCCAGTTGTTCGCCGGCTGCCACGTCCAGGCGCTGTAGGCGTACGACGGGCACGTCGGTATAGCAGTGCTCCAGATCGCGAATACAGAGCATGGATTAATAAAGAAGGCCAGGGACGCTATAACGTTACATATTTTAAGCCCGGATGTCTGCCGATTTCGGCATGCCGCGCCCCAAAAAAACCCGGACGCGTCGGCGTCCGGGCATGCGGGGCCATTACAAGCCCTGCGGATCGACGGCTTAGTTGACGACTTCGAGCGGGCCGTGATCGTCGCAATGATCGCCGTGCGGGTGGTGCAGGTGGCCATCGACGAGGTAGTCGACATGATCACCATGGGGCACCGGCTCATGCCCGCAGCCGGGGCCGTGGACATGGGATGCGTCGTGGCAGCCGCAGTCGTGTGCCGGCGTGCACTGATCGGGGTTCTTGTCCGATACCTCGATCACGTGCTCGTCCACGTGGTCACCGTGCGGATGGTGCAGGTGGCCATCGTGCAGATAGTCGACATGGTCGCCGTGGCGCACGCCGGTGTGCTCGCACTCCGGGCCGTGCGTATGCGGATGGTTCTGATGCTGGTCGTGATTGCATTCGGTCATATCGGGCTCCTTTGCTTGGGTTGTCGAGAAAGACGTGCTTGCGCGGTTAGCGCGAACTCGTGTCCTCGGCTGAATGTTCGAGGGCGGTGACAACGATCTGCAGTACGTGATCGTCGGTCAGCCGGTAATACATATGTTTGGCTTCACGGCGCCGGCTCACCAACCGCGCGCCGAGCAGCAGCTTGAGCCGCGCCGATACGGTCGTAACCTTCTGGTCTTCCAGCGCGGCCAGCTCGGTGACACAGGTTTCGCCGTCGGCCAGCCGTGCCAGCAGGCGCAGGCGATCCGGGTCGGCGAGTGCCTTGAACATATCGGCGGCAAACGAAAGATCGGCATCGATTGGCAGCCGTGGCGGCTGGGGGTCGACCGAATGGTCGCAGGCGCTATGTGTTGTGGCCGTCATTGATAATCTTTAATTCCATGAATCGATGGAATGATAGATTCATGAGCGGATGGATGCAAGCGATTTCGATATCTTTCGACGTGTTTCGCCGCGCCGGTCAGGCGAGCGCCGACCGGTCCGCGTCGTGCTCGGGTATTGAACCGCCACCCATGTGACTAATTGTTCGGCGCGATAACGCGTGGTTGTGGATACGTATCTGCCGCCAGCGGCTACGAAGGTATTGAAAATAAACGAGGGGCAGGTCCGGATCGATACCGGGTCAGCCGTCGAAAAACGCGTTTATTCGGCCGGCGCGGGCAGCTCGGCCGGTGGCGAGGCCCGCTCGGCATCGCCCGAAAACGCGTTCAGGAAGCGTTCGTAGAAGGCGTCCATTCGCCAGATCGGGGCGGTGGCGCCGGGCGTCATGCCGGTCTGCCACTGCCAGGCATCGATCGCGGCGAGCACCGAAGAATCGGCCGAGAGGATATGGATCGGCACGTCCCGCGAGGCCTCGGGCCCGGTGATAATGGGC
>NZ_CAXGSH010000146.1:0-5497 GCF_964012375.1 uncultured Salinisphaera sp. | reverse complement strand
TTTGGTCGTTGGAATGACTCATGGTTGTGACTCCTTATCGAACCCGAAAAAGTGTTTTGCGATGTCTTATGTTTCAGCTTCCCGTTGCAAGTGGGTTGTGCGATCGTCCGTTACGTGTTGATTGGTGAACTTGTGAGCCGCACAAGATTCCCCGCGATCCGTGTTGCTAATGTCTTGGCGCGGTCTGCGCTCGGCCCTGCGAAATCTTCGTCCACGGTCTCCCGAAACAGCTTCAGCCAGCGCTCGAAGTCATCAAGCTGTAAAGGATGTCGCGCGTGCAACGCCAAGTGGCGGGCGACCATGTTGCGCCGGTAGCCGTCGCGTTCGCCGAGCAGCAGCTTGCACCAATAGGCGCGGATACGCGGCAGGTGCGTTCTGAGGTCGATTTCCGCCACATCCAAGAACAGCGGACGCAGGCGATCATCGGCCACGACCTTCCGGTAGAAGGCATCCAGCATTTCGGCAATAGCCTCGGGCGTGTCGAGATCGCGCGGAGTTGAGTGCAAGGCGGCACCCTAGCTACACGGTGACTTTCGCGGTTGCTGGCGAAGCGTGGGCGTTTAGGTGGCTCACGGTTGCGACTTTTTCTCAGACGAGGTATCGCAGCAGGCGTCGTGCTGCTTCTTGCGCCACAGCGCGTAGACAGTCAGGCCGATGAAAATGGCCAGGGCCGGCAGCAAGACGTAATCCAGATAACCGGTCAGTGCTGCCAGCCCTACGGCACCGAACAACACCACCAGAACGGGTGTAAAACAACACAGGGCAACAACCACCGTGCCAATCAGGCTGGCGCGTAAAAGTGTTTGGGATCTTTCATAATGCCTCCCTCCATCGAACGTGGGTGGTGTGATCATCCGTTACTTGTTGAAGGCCCGTAGCAGTCGGCTCAGCGACAGCACGAACAGGCCGGTCAGTGCGATACCCACGATTACCCAGTGCTCCCCGAGAAAAGCACCGGCGCCCGTGCCGGCCAGCACGATGGCGAGAATCGGCAAATGACAGGGGCAACTCAGCGCGGCCAGTACCCCCCACAGATAACCGGTGAGCGGCTTGGATACCTCGGCCGGTTCGCGCGCCTTATCAGTCATGTCCACGTGTTGCCTCGGTTAGTACTTGGGTGCAGCGATGCAGCGCGGCTCTTTTAACAGCAATTGTGTGTTGTATTTGCCGTTCGACGGCTCGGCACTGCCGATCATCTCCGCTGTCCAGCGCCTGAATAAATTCGGAAATCTCGGGCAGACCGAGACCGGCCTCTCGACATGAACTGATCAGTTTCAGCCGCGCAACGCAGCTCTCGTTGAATAGGCGGAAACCACCTTGGGTAGTCCCGCAGGCGTACACTAATCGCATATCCAGATAGGTTCGGATCTGATGAACAGACATGCCACAGAAGCGGGCCGCCTCCGAAATGACGTAGCCTTCTGTTTGTGGCCCCGGCCCACTTTCAATGCCGAGTTTTACCGTTCGAGTATTAACCGTCATGCTAGTGGCTTCTTGCTCTGTCGAGCATAAGGTGCGCAATCTGCTGACCCAGTTCGAAACCTTCCTGAACACTCACAATGTTCGCGCGCGGTCTATCTCGGCACCAGGCCTCGCCGGCCTGTCGAGAGGCAAAGAAATGAACGTCGCAACAAAAGGCACTTCGAATGTCGCCCTCTGCGGCCACCGACACTAAAGAGATGACCGCGTCCTCTGGCTGGAGTGAAAGCACCTCCTGTGGCGTAACGGTCAAGGTCACCGGTGTGTTGGTATGCGGACAACGCGATTGAACCTGCGCGCGCTCACCTATGACGGTTGGAAACATCAAGGCATCCAGTGCGCACCAGGCGTAGAGCGGCTGGTCATTGACGACAAATGCATGCGGTGTTTCACGCCGTGTGATGCCGTAGCCGATCAGCCGTCCTTGACAGTCATACTCGATGGTTCCGCCAGGCAGCTGCTCCAGCACCAACACCGCCTCGCCAGTCGTCCAGTTGAGTGACTTCGCGAGCCGCTCCGTGGTGACCGGTTGACCTCGGGCTAACTCACGCAACAGTGCCACATGAAGCGCGGCCTCCATTTCTTCGACCACACCTAGCCGTTCCACGATCTCACGACGGATATTGTTCATGGGGCGTCCCTGCGTGTCCCGCACAGCAGGACAACTGTTTGACATCCTTGTTGAACGGCTGGGAACACGGTCTGAGCCTCCACCTTGGTTAGGTACGGAAACCATTCATCGGCAATGTCCTTGGCGGTCATCGACGCTCGCAAGGCATCATTGCGGCCTGAATGAGTTGACCTACTTCCGTTGTCACCACCGCCCGAATGCTCAGCGAAGATTTCGATGAACCCCTCAAAACTGCGAGGACGGTGTCATGTCTTGATGTTTTGCCTCGGAGCAGACTTCGTTACAGCACAGTGACGCTTAGCGGGGCGCACCATGTTCCAGACCGACGACGCCATCATCAATACAAGACCCGTGTAAAAGACAAATTGCGCATAGGCCGCAAATTGGCCCAATCGGAGTTGGAAGATCGCAACGCCTGCCAGTACCAGCAGCGGTCCGAATACTCCTAGCAGGCCTCGATACATTTGGCGGTGGGTGCGCCAACTCACGATATTCGCGATCAGTGCGATCACGGCAAAAAAAGGCAGCAACGTCGTGATGAAGATGCGCTCCCAAGCCGTCAAGAACCCAAGGCCCAGGGTCGCGCCGATACTTGCCAGCGCCGGAAAGCACATGGCGCAGCCCATGCCCGAAACAACGCTACCTATCGAACCTGCTTTGTCGGAAAGTTGTGTTAAAAAATTCATTTGTCACCATCTTTTGTCGTACGCTAGGACTGGCTAAATGGCCCCGTCTATGACGACGAAGGATTAGTTGAAGCCGGCCGTTATCGGTCGAGATAGCGCCCAACCGAATACGGCGTTAAGCGAAAAGTGCTCTGTCGCAATTTCCCGATGTTTTACTTGTCCCTATGTGTCGGCCCTTGACCGATCAATAGGCGTACCTGGCGCTTCGGCACGCACCGGGCGTATTCACGCAACGGTCTGATCATCGCGCTCTCGCTAGCCGGCACAGCAGGACAGCTGCTCGACATCCTTGGTAAAGGTCTGGGCACAGAGCTTGAGCGCTTCCACGTGCACCAGATAAGGAAACAGCAGATCGCCCAGGGCCTCGATGGTCATGCCGTGGTGCACGGCCAGTACGGCGGTCTGGATCATCTCGCCGGCCTCGGGAGCCAGAATCTGGGCCCCCAGCAGGCGATGACTGCCGGCCTCGGCGACCAGCTTGACAAAACCGCGGGTCTCGAAGTTGGCCAGCGCCCGTGGTACGTGCTCCAACCCAAGCGTGCGGGTCTCCACGTCGAGGCCGCGCGCCTGGGCCTGGCGTTCATCCAGCCCCACGGTCGCCACCTGCGGATCGGTAAAGATCACCGCGGGCATGGCGGACAGATCCAGCCGGGCTTGTCCGCCGGTCATATTGATCGCCGCCCGGGTACCGCCGGCAGCAGCCACATAGACAAACTGGGGCAGCGTCGTGCAATCGCCGGTGGCATAGATGGACTCGGCGCTGGTGTGCAGTGATGTGTCCACCACGATTGCACCGCTTTCATCGGTCTTTACCCCAACGTTGTCCAGCGCCAGATCACGGGTATTCGGGGCGCGTCCCGTGGCGACCAGCAGCCGGTCGCCTTGGATCGGGCCGTTGTCGGTATCGAGGATGAATTGCCCGGCCTCGAAACGTACGGCATGCGCCTGGGTATGCTCACGTACGTCGATCCCTTCGGCGTAAAATGCCGCGGCGAGGCCTTCGCCCAGCGCCGGATCCTCGCTGGACAGCAACGTGCTTCGGGCCAGCACGGTGACCTCGGAACCCAGACGGCGAAACGCCTGGATCTGTTCGACGGCCACCACCGAGGCGCCAATGACGATCAGATGCTCGGGCGTGTCCGCACTGAAGACCGCTTCATCGGAGGTCCAATATGGCGTCTCGGCCAGGCCTGGTATCGGTGGAATCGCGGGGGAGGCCCCCGTGGCGATCAGGATCCGATCGGCCGCCAAGCGCGCTTCGCTTCCGTCCTGGGCCGCGATAATCAGATTATGAGCGTCCTCGAAACGGGCCCGCCCGCGACGCAGCGTGATCGCCGGATTATCATCGAGGATACTCTCGTACTTGGCCGCGCGTAGTTCTTCGACCCGTGCCTGTTGCTGGCGCTGCAACCGGGGCCGGTCGATCATCGGCTCGCAATCTGCCAGGCCCTCGAACGGGTTGTGGCGCTGATGCTGGGCCAGTTCGGCGGCGCGAATCTGGATCTTGGACGGGACGCAGCCGACGTTGACACAGGTACCGCCGATGATGTCGCCCGACTCGATCAGGGTCACACGCGCTCCGGCCTCGGCGGCGCGGATGGCAGCGGCAAACGCGCCGCTACCGCTGCCAATGATGGCGACATGGAGATTATCGTCGCCGCCGTCTTGCGCGATCCGCGACGGCGCGGCCGTCGATGAGTCGTCGTTCCAGGCGCGCGCCTCGTAGCCGCGCGCACGTACCGCTTCGATCAGCGTGGTTTCGTCTGTGCCGTTAGTTATCTGGACTTCGGCACGGCGTTCGGCATAGGACACCGCAGCGCTGACCCCAGCGAGTGCATTCAGGGCGTCCTCGACCGTGCGGGCGCAGTGCGCACAGGTCATGCCGGAAATCGCGAGTGAATGTTGCATAGCAACTCCTTATTGATCTCGAACAATGATTAATTCAGCAGTCTGTTTTCTGATGCCGATAAACGGCGTAGACAGTCAGGCCTAGGAAAAAGACCAGCGCCGGAAGCAGCACATAGTCGAGGTAGCCGACCAGCGCCGACAGGCCGACGACGCCGAACAGGATCACCAATACCGGCGTGAAACAGCACAGCGCTGCGATGACGGTGCCCACGATGCCGGCACCAAGCAGGGTGTTGTTGCGGTTCATTGGGCTTGCTCTTTTGGTTTGGACGGATAGCCGGCGCGGGTCGTGGCAGCGGTCAAGTCCGAGACCGACGCGACCGCCGGATCGAATACGACCGTGGCGGTCTTGGATTGGTAGTCCACGCGCGCCGACCGGACGCCGTTGACCTGCTGGAGCGCCTTGCGCACCACGAAGGGACAGGTCGCGCAGGTCATATGCTGCACGGCGAGCGTCACGCTCCGTTCGGCCGCCGCAACAGCGCCTTGTGTCCAAAACATGCCCAGCAGCAGCGTGGCGGCCACAAAGCTCATGAATTGTTTTCGAACCATGTCGATCACTCCTTATAGAAACGCCGGCGCATACCAGGGAAAGGTGAGCAGTGCCAGCACGGGTACAACGAGCAGCCAGAAGATCAGACGTTGACGGCGCCTGACCGCGGGTCGTGCGCACGCTGTATCGGAATCGCAACTCGGCTCGCGGCGATACAGCCGCCAACCGGCAAAAATCAGCAGCGCCAGCGTAATGACGACGAATATCGGCCGATACGGTTCCAGTGCAGTGAGCGAACTC
>NZ_CAXGSH010000145.1:0-5631 GCF_964012375.1 uncultured Salinisphaera sp. | reverse complement strand
GGCCAACTGGGCGACCGACAACGAAAAATATCCGCCCGCCGTGGGCGGCGCGATGGATCTGTCGGTGGGCGCAAAGACCGTCTATGTGCTCATGCGTCATACCACCAAGGCCGGCGAGCCCAAGATCCTCGATGCCTGCACCTACCCGCTGACAGGTACCGGTGTGGTGAGTCGAATCTATACCGACCTGGCCGTGCTCGAAATTACCGATAACGGTCCGCGCGTCGTGGAGCTGTTCGGCGACAACAGTTTCGAAGACGTTCAGGCGGTCACCGGGACGCGTCTACTACCGCCCGCGTGAACGCGGCCGACCGGCTTCGGCAGGCGCACACGGCGCGCTCGTTACGGCATCGAACATGACGCACTCCACCGTCGATAACGCCCGCAGTGGCCTGGTCTACCTGACCCTGGTCGCGGGCGTGCTGGGCCTGCCATGGCTGGCGTGGGTCATCGGCGCACCGGCGCTGATCGTCGCGATCGTACTGGCCTGGCCGGGGCTCAATCGCATACCGCGGGTGATCGTATCCGCGGTCTTGCTTGCGGTTGCCGTCGCACTGGCCGTCGATCCGGCACTGCTCAGCGATGGGTTGATGACGATCACGCGGCTGGCCGCGCTCGTCGTGGCGGTCATGCTGTTGTCGCATGCGCTGGGGCGTTCGCGTCATCTGTCGGTGATTTCGGAACATCTGTTCGCCGGCCGTGCCCTGACCCGCTACCTGAGCATCACCTTCGGCACGCTGTTTCTGGCCATGCCGCTGAACTTCGGTTCGGTGAGCGTGGTATCGACCCTGATCGGCCGCGAAATCGACGGCCACGGCGATTCCAGCGGTGCGCGCAATGCCGCGCGGGCCGTGCTCCGAGGCTTCGGCTCGGCCTCGGTCTGTTCGCCGCTGTCGATCGCCGTGGTGCTCACTCTCACGCTGGTGCCCGGCCTGCACGGCTGGCAGCTGTTGAGCCTGACCTTTCCGCTGGCCGCGGGCTATCTGCTTACGGGCACGCTCTTCCGCGAGCCGGAACACGCACCGCTTACAGATGAGGCGCGCAGCCGGCCACCGCAGGTATTGCCCTCGTGGCTGTTCTTCGGTGGCTGTATCGGGCTGATCTGTGTCTGCACCTTCGTATCGCGGGCCGCGTTCGGTCTGGCCTATGCACAGGCGGTCACCTGCAGCTGCCTGCTGGTCGTGGCGATCGGCTTGATCGCCAGCCCTGGCGAAAGACGTCTGCCGCGTATGGACGGCATCGCCAACGAACTGGCCATCATCTGCGGCTCGGCGTTTCTGGGTGCGACCCTGAGCGCCTTCGTTGCCGCCGGGCTGGATACCGACTTCGCGCTGCCGGCCTGGGCCTTTCCCGGGATCGCGTTCGGGCTGCCCTGGGCGCTGTTCGCCGGCGGGCTGATCGGCATGAATCCACTCATTCTGGTCACCCTCGCGGGAGGGCTGTCGAGCCGGCTGTGGCCGGAAGCGGCAGGCCTGGGCCTGGCTATCGCGATGGTATCGGGCTGGGGACTGACCATCGCCGGCACACCCTACTCGGCCAACGCGCTGCTCGTGCAGCGTCTGACCGGCTACGACAACTGGCGGGCCACCGTCGGCTGGAGCCTCAAGCTGTCGTTGCTCGCCCTGGCCGTGGCGTCGAGCCTGGCGGCGGCCACCACGCTGGTGCTCATGCGCTGACCCGGGGCAATGATAGCCTGTGGGCGTTATTCAGGCCGCCCCCGCCATGACCGATACAAGCACCGCAGTCGACTATCGCCCGCTCTATCCGCATATCGAGCCCTACGATAGCGGCCAGCTCGCCGTGGATTCACGGCACACCCTTTATTACGAGCAGTGCGGCAACCCCGACGGCAAGCCGGTGGTGTTCCTGCACGGCGGCCCGGGCGGCGGGGCCGGGCCGAGCAGCCGCCGATTCTTCGACCCCGCCCACTATCGCATCGTGCTGTTCGATCAGCGCGGCTGCGGCCGCTCGACTCCGTATGCCGACCTGGTCGACAACACCACCTGGCATCTGGTCGCCGATATCGAACGCCTGCGCGAACATCTGCATATCGAGCGTTGGCAGGTGTTCGGCGGCTCCTGGGGCTCGACTCTCGCGCTCACCTATGCCCAGGCCCACCCGGAACGGGTCAGCGAACTCGTGCTGCGCGGTATCTTCATGCTGCGCCGGGCGGAAATGCTCTGGTTCTATCAGCAGGGCGCGAACGCACTGTTTCCCGATGCCTTCGAGCCCTACCGAGACCATATTCCGGCCGGCGAGCAAGGCGACCTGATCAGCGCCTACTACCGCCGCCTGACCAGCGACGACGAGCAAACCCGGCTGGAGGCCGCACGGCGCTGGTCCGTCTGGGAAGGCGCGGCAAGCTATCTCAAACCCAGCATCGAGGCCCAGAACACGAACGCGGCAAGCCGCTTCGCCCTGGCCTTTGCGCGTATCGAATGTCACTACTTCGTACACGGGGGCTTTTTCGAGCGCGACGACCAGCTACTCGTAAACATCGATCGGATTCGCGATATCCCCTGCGTGATCGTGCACGGCCGCTACGACGTGGTGTGCCCGCTGGCCAATGCCTGGGATCTACACCGGGCCTGGCCCGAGGCCGATCTGCGCATCACCCCCGACGCCGGCCACTCCGCCTTTGAACCCGGCAACCGGCATGCCCTGCTGGAAGCCACCGACGGCTTTCGCTAGGGCCTGTCGTCACGGGATATACCATCGCATTGCCCGTGCCGGGCGTGTCAGCCAAGGCGCGGGCCGCCGAGCGTGGCGGGCCCACGGTCAAGGTCCGCAACGACGTATGGCGCGTCCGGAACGGGCACCCCCAACGAATAACGATCGGCCGGCGGCCAAGCCGCGGCAATCCGTCGTTGTGGTTCATGGGTTGGCTCGCTAACGAGGAATAACCACGCGGCACTCACGATGCATCGTCTTGCCGCGGCCTGGTCGCCGATGCGGTGGCCTATCTCGCGCCGACAGGCCCTTGCCCTACCCCGACGCGGACTGAAAACCGGGCGCACCCGGCGCTTCACAGGCGCGATCGCGACCCGCTCGCTTTGCCGCATACAACGCCTCGTCGGCTTGCGCGACAATCGCTTCTGCATTCGGCACATCGCGGGGCATGACCACGCTGAAGCCCACGCTGATGGTCAGCGTGCCGAGCGTGGTATTCGGATTATCCAGATCGAGCTCGCGTACCCGCTGGCACAGACGTTCGGCAAAGTGCTGGGCCGGCTCGCGCTCCATGCCACAGGCCACGACCACGAACTCCTCGCCGCCGTAACGGGCGAGAAAATCCGAGCCGCGCTGGAAACTTTCCGCCAGCGTCTGGGCCACCTGGATCAGCGCGTCGTCGCCGGCCTGGTGGCCAAAGCGATCGTTGAAGGCTTTGAAGTGGTCGATATCGATAAAGAACACCGCCAGCGATTCGCCCGTCCGGGCGGAGATCTTCCAGAGCGACTGCATACGGTCGTCGAAATGGCGACGGTTATAAACGCCGGTCAGCGCATCGAGCGTGACCAGTTCTTCCAGCGCTTTCTTGGCCGATTCCAGATCGCGATTACGGGCCCGCAATTGCTCGTCGAGCAGCATGCGCTGGGTGACGTCCTTCTGGAAACCGATGAAGTGCGTGACGGTGCCGTGCTCGTTGTGTATGGGCGATACGCTCAGCTCGTTCCAGAACGGCGTATCGTCCTTGCGGTAATTCATGATGACGTGCGAAAACCCCTGGCCCTGGTCCAGGGCATCACGCATTTGCGCACCCAGCGCGTCCTCGGTACGTCCGCGCTGCAGAAACCGGCAGTTGCGGCCGACCACTTCATCATGGCTGTACCCGGTCATGCGCTCGAACGCCGGATTGACAAAGATCAGGGGCAGATCTTCGGCCTGGGCATCGGCGATGGTGATGCCGTCGCGCGAATCCAGCACGGCATGCTGTAGAAGCTCAAGGTCGATCATCAGCCGTTTTCTTTCCACGGGGCAATAGAATAGGAGAGCAATATTTACGCCACAATTGAATAACGGAAACTACGGATGCGCGCTACGAGCGTGCCCCGGCCTTGCGGCAAGAGCAGGCAGTCGCACGACGGATACTGCGGCGCCAATGGGCTAAGTGTCCCAAAATTATCATGGAATGCGTAGCCTGCGTATCCGCGGCCTGCCCACACAACGGCCCTTGCGACCGCGCAATACCACACGCCCACTCAAGGCCGGCCACTGCTACCGGTGCCTTTGATCGGGGCGGCGATGCGCTAGAATCGGCAATTCTGACAACGCCGCCGGTCAGTTCTGCGCTACGAACATAGTCCGGCCCGAATCGAGTCGACAACAATGACGATGGACAAGCAAAAGCAGACCACGCGCGTGGCCGCGCGTATCGAAAGCGCGCTGGCGCGAGGCATTCTTAATCTACCGGCCGGCCTGTTGCGCACGCTGGCCGGCCGGCCGGTGGTCCGCGACAGCCAGACCCTGGATGTACAGACGCAAATGCTGCTGCGCTTGCAAACGGTTCGAGGCAATGCGGCGCTGGGCGGACGCTCGGTCGCGCGCGAACGTGCCCTCATGGATGCACAGGCCCAGCTGCTCGAACCCAGGGCCTCTCGGCGGGTCTCGACCCGCGACATTCAGGTCGCGGGCGGCGATGGGCCTTGTCCGGCCCGGGTGTATCGTCCCGAGGGCGTCAAATCTGACGGCGGCGCCCTGGTCTTCTACCACGGCGGCGGCTTCGTGATCGGCTCTTTGGATACGCACGATGGCGTATGCCGAGCCATCGCGGACCGCGCCCAGTGCGTCGTGATCGCCATCGACTACCGACTCGCGCCCGAGCACCCCGCCCCGGCCGGCGTGGAAGACGGGGTGGCTGCGTTCCGCGATATCGTCGGCCGGGCCGCCGAATTCCAAATCGATCCTGATCGAGTGGCCGTGAGTGGCGATAGCGCCGGCGGCAACCTGTCGGCGGTCGTTTGCCAGACGACGCGCAACGATGCCCATTCGCCCTGTTTCCAGCTGCTGTTCTACCCGGCGGTCGATTTCGTCGACGAACGCGAGTCCGTGCGGACCTTCGCCAAAGGGTTCCTGCTCGAAAAGACGTCGATGGACTGGTTCCGTGGACACTATCTGTCGGGCGGCCTGGAGCCGGGTGATACGCGCGTTTCACCGATGCACGGGGATCTTCAGGGCCTGCCCCCCGCACTGGTGATTACCGGCGGGTTCGATCCGCTGCGCGATGAGGGCGAAGCCTATGCCGAAGCGCTGAAAGCCGCGGGCGGCCAGGCGAACGTCGTACGTTATCCATCCATGATCCACGGCTTTCTGAACTTTGCCGGCGCAGTGGCAGGCGCCGACGCGGCGTTGACGGACGGCGCGCATGCACTGCGCGACGCGCTGGGCAGCTAAGAGGCACGAACGGACACGAAAGCCGCACGGGTTTCACCTCGCAGGGTATTCGCGTACGCGACCCGATCAAGCGCCGGTACCACGCGCGGAGACGCCCGTGGTGCCGGCACCCCGGCGTAGCGGCATACGAATAACCACCATCCCTTCGTGGTCTACGAGCCATCACAGGCACGAGCCGGGCGATAGGCGCCCGGGCCGATGCGGTGGATACGACGCTTAGCGCTAATTAAGGAAGCTCTG